>JAFLUR010000019.1 GCA_022508725.1 Oscillospiraceae bacterium | reverse complement strand
ATTCCTCCAATCGTTGGATTTTTGAGTGGATTTTTCTGCCGGCAAAGCACAAAATCCGGCTTTTCCTTTTCTATAGGCTTGTCACTGAATTTTCCGAGCGAATATCTTGCCTTTGCCAAATCCTTAAAATCCATATTTACGCCTCTGTTTTCATCCCAAAAATAAATCAATGCTTTTCAAGCATATGTATCTTATCGACTCTCTCCCCGTGTCTTCCTCCCAAAAATTCCTCGCCGAGCCATGTGTCAACGATCATAAACGCAAGCTCCGGACCCGTAACTCTTCCGCCCAGACACAACACGTTTGCATTATTATGCTGTTTTGCCATCTTTGCGCTGAACACGTCCGAGCAGAGCGCGGCGCGTATTCCGTTTATCTTGTTTGCCGCAATGGATATTCCTATGCCGGTCCCGCACATCAAAACCGCCGCACTGCATTCTCCCGACAAGACCCGTCCGCATACATCCTTTGCTATATCCGGATAATCCGCACTTTTATTTTCATAAATCCCGAAATCCTTAAATTCGACGCCCGCATTTTTCAAATGCTCTTTTATCTGCTCCTTTAACTCAAAACCGCCGTGATCGCTTCCCAATGCAAGCATTATTTTCCATTCCTTTCTCTTTCCTCGTATTCCCGCTCCGCCTGTGATTTTCTCAAATAGACCGGCAGTATATCGGTATATCTTTTTATATTGCTTTTATCCCGCGCCTTGAAATATGCCGCCTGCGCGACCGACGACGCTCTTTGCCGGGAATATGCCGCCGGCGCAAAAAGCGCGTTATCTCCCATTTTATCCGTTATGAAATCACGGTTCACCGCTATGCCGTCGCCTATAAACATTACCGTTTCGTTTCCCAATCCGGAAATACACTCGTCTATTCCTGCGGCATTCGGCGCTTTCACCTCGTCAAGCACACCGCCGTTCCATTTATACGCGGCATTGTATACCTGCGAACGCCTTGCATCCTCTATCGGACATAAAAGGTATTCGCAAAAGGGCATATTATATGCCATGGCTTCAAGAGTTCCCACTCCGACAACAGGCTTTCCGACCGCGTGCGCAAGGGCTTTTACCGTCGCGATACCTATACGCAGTCCCGTAAAGGAACCCGGACCCACGCTCACGGCATATATATCAATATCGGACGGCTTCAGCTCACAGCTCCCAAACAGCTCGTCTGTCATCGGCATAATTTTCTGCGAATGAGTCTTTTTGTGATCGATTATATACTCTCCCAACAAAACCTCATCTTCGATAATCGCCGCCGACGCCGCCAACGATGATGTATCAACGGCAAATATCCGCAAAACGCCTCACTCCTCTCAGAATTCCGTTCAAGCTTTTTTCTTTATCTTTATCTCCCGATAATCATCGCCCTTTGAATAATCCCGCCGTATGGTTATTTCATACCTGCCCCGCGGCAGGATTTCCTCTATATTGCGGCTCCACTCTATAATGCATACTCCGTTTCCGAAAATATATTCGTCAAAGCCTATATCATACATCTGCTCCGCGTCCGTGATGCGATAAACATCGAAATGAAAGACCGGTATCTTTCCCGAATATTCGTTTACGACGGTAAATGTCGGACTGCTTATATATTCGGTGACTCCCAAAGCCTTTGCGAAAGCCGACACAAACACCGTCTTTCCGGCGCCCAATTCCCCGTCAATGCAGATAACATCGCCCGAACGGATATCCGACGCAAATTTTTCCGCGATTTTTCTTGTATCTTTCTCGCTGTGTGATTCATACATCATATCAGAACAACCCCGATGTAACTCCGTTTTCGTCAACATCTATCTTTGCCGCCGCCGGCTCCTTCGGCAGTCCCGGCATGGTCATGATGTTTCCCGTTTGCACCACAATAAAGCCCGCTCCGCCCGATACCCTCACATCGGATATATTCACGGTAAAGCCGGACGGACGTCCCAAAAGCTTCGGGTCATCCGACAGCGAATACTGCGTCTTTGCGATACAAACCGGCATTTTATCAAGCCCGAGGCTTTCAAGCCGCTTTATCTGTTTTTCCGCCTTTGCGCTGTATTTTTCGCTTTCGCCGCCGTATACCTTGGTCACAACGGCGTGTATTTTGTCCTTTATCGACATATTCTCATCATAAACGGGCTTTACCGCGGACGGCTTTTCGGCTTCTCTGACGACAGTCTCGGCAAGCTCCGTGCCGCCCTCGCCGCCCTTTGCGAATACATCGGACAAACAGCAGGGTATACCGTATTCTCCGCACACATCGATAACCGTTTTTATCTCCTCTTCCGAATCGGTATCGAACCTGTTAAGCGCGACTGTTACATTCGCACCGAACATCCGCATATTTTCTATATGCCTGCGAAGATTTACCGTTCCGCGCTCAAGCGCCGCCGTATCGGGAGTTTTGAGCATTTTCACATCAACGCCCGCATTGTATTTAAGCGCGCGCACCGTTGCCACGATAACGACCGCATCCGGGGCAAGTCCCGCAAAACGGCATTTTATGTCAATAAACTTCTCCGCCCCCAGATCCGCTCCGAAGCCCGCTTCGGTTATTGTGTAATCCGCCAGCTTAAGCGCTGTTTTTGTCGCGATTATACTGTTGCATCCATGCGCTATATTCGCAAACGGGCCGCCGTGTATAAGACACGGAGTATTCTCGGTCGTCTGAACCAAATTAGGCTTCAGCGCATCCTTCATAAGCGCGGTCATGGCGCCCTCCGCTTTCAGATCGGACGCCTTGACCGGCTGTCCCGACCTGTTATAGCCTATTATGATATTTCCGAGCCTTTTTTTCAAATCGGATATATCGTCCGCCAGACACAGTATCGCCATTATCTCGGAGGCAACCGTTATCATAAAGCCCTCCTGCCTCGGCACTCCGTTCATCTTTCCGCCCAGACCCACGACACACTCTCTCAATGCCCTGTCGTTCATATCAAGCACACGCTTCCACACGATCGAATTAACATCGATATCGAGCTCATTTCCCTGATGTATATGATTGTCTATCATTGCGGACAAAAGATTGTTTGCCGCCGTAACCGCGTGCATATCACCGGTAAAATGCAGGTTTATATCCTCCATGGGCAGGACTTGACTGTATCCGCCGCCGGCGGCTCCTCCCTTTATTCCCATAACGGGACCGAGTGACGGTTCACGCAGAGCAATTATCGCATTTTTGCCTATTTTCGCCATTGCCTGTCCCAATCCGACCGTTGTGGTGGTTTTGCCCTCTCCCGCCGGAGTCGGATTTATCGCCGTGACCAAAATGAGCTTTCCGTTTTCCCTGTCCTTTATCTTGTCCCAAAGCTCATCGGACAGCTTTGCCTTGTATTTTCCGTAATATTCGAGATATTCCTCATCTATTCCGAGCTTTTCCGCTATTTTCGCGATCGGAAGCATTTCGGCACGCTGTGCTATTTCTATATCCGTAAGCATACATTATCCTCCTGTTTTGCCGGCTGCTTTAGCCATAAATTTTTCCGTATTTACAATAACTCTCTCATGAGTACCCTTTCCTATAAGTCCCTTATCGTCATAAGCCTCTGTGTCAAACACAAGCCTGCGCCCGTCAATTTCGCGCAGAATTGACTTTGCGGTAACGGTCATACCTATGGGGGTTGCGGATATATGCTCTATGTTTATTTTGGTACCCACACTGCCGCAGCCCTCATCAAGCAGGTCTTTTATCGCGTTTACGCTTGCCGCCTCCATAGCGGCGATCATCATAGGCGTCGAAAACACATCAAGCATTCCGCTGCCGACCGCATTTGCGGTATTCTCCTTTGTTACCTTTACCTTAAACTCGCCCGCGGCGCCTGTATCCATACGAACATCACATTCCTTTCAAAACAAGGCGGCGCGTCCGCGCCGCCGTCTTAAATATCCTACCGCCGCCCGGCGGTCATCGCTGCCGATATTATTACTCTTTAACATTATTGTTTCTGTTGTTTTCATAATCTCTTGTGACGGATTCAACATACTCCTCATGCTCCTGACGGACGATACTCAAAAGCTTTGAGAGCTTGTTTTCAAGATTTTTAAAAACATCCTCCGCAAACGCGTCCGCATTTTGACGCACACTGTTGAAATAATTCTCCGCCTCCGAATGTATCACCTCAGCCTCCTCGTTCGCCTGACGGGTTATCTGATGCTCGTCGATCAAGCGGAGAGTTTCCTTTTCCGCATTTTTCTGAATATCATCGGCGCGTTTCTGTGCCTCGGTGAGTATCCTCTCACGCTCCGATTTTACCCACTTTGCCTCACGCATGGCAGCGGGGTAATTGTTGCGGATCTCGGAGATATAATCAAGGATATCCTCTCTTTCGATGATAACCTTGTTTGTAAGCCAAACCACGGGCGCTTTCGTTACGGTATCCTCCATGCAGTCCAAAATTTCTATTATATCTCCGGATTCTTTTTTCTCGGAAACTTCTTTTTTATTCTTATCCATGTAAGTTATCCCTCCTATGACTTAATCTCGCGAAATCTTTTCCTTATAATATCTATAATCGGCGCGGGAACAAGTCCTTCAAGCTCCCCGTTGTATTTTGCCACTTCCTTTATCATGCTTGAGCTTATGTAAGAATATTTGGTATCGGTCATCATAAACATTGTTTCGAGATCCGGATCAAGCGCCTTGTTGAGCAGTGCCATCTGAAATTCGTACTCAAAATCCGCAACCGTTCTCAATCCCTTTACGATAACGGTCGCCCCGTTGTTGCGGGCAAAATTCACCATAAGCCCCGAAAACAGCTTTACCTCTGCGTTCGGTATATCCTTTATGACCATGCCTATCATCTTTCCGCGTTCTTCCGCCGTAAAAACGGGATTTTTTGCGCTGTTGTTGAGAACTCCGACTATTACCTTATCATATATTTCCGCTGTTCTTTTTATTATATCCAAATGCCCGTTTGTTATGGGATCGAAACTTCCCGGGCATATCGCTATCCTCATTTGATTCTCTCCTCAATTCTTTATGTAAACGGTTATGAACGTTCTGCCGTATCTGCGTCTTCTGTAAAGCTCCAATCGGTCAAAGGAATATTCTTCTTCCACGGAATCGGTCTCGGCAATCACGGCCGCACCGTCCTCCAAGCGGTCATATTCAAGCAAAAGCTCGATTGACGAGCGTATAAATCCTTTGTTATACGGGGGATCGAGGAAAACCAGATCGAATTTTTCCGCGCATTTTTTTATATAATCCCCGGCGCGGGCGTTTATGATCTCAGCTTTCGCCTCAAATGAGGTTTTTGCCGTATTTTCCTTTATAACCTTTATCGAATTTTTATCGCTGTCCACCAAAACGGCACAAGCCGCCCCGCGGCTGAGCGCTTCAAGCGACAAGGCTCCGCTGCCCGCAAAAAGATCGAGAACGCGCGCATCCGGCACAAAATCCGATATTATATTGAAAAGAGCCTCTTTGACCCTGTCGGAGGTCGGGCGTATATCCTCCCCCTCAAACTCCGTCAATTTGCACCCTCTCCGGCTGCCGGCAATAATTCTCAAAGCTTTCAACCTCCGCAAGCTGTTATTCGTCAACATCGATCCGCATGACCGCAGCGTATCAATATCCCCGCTTTCAATACATTTTCCGTATATTTCACAAATCGATTTCCCGTTCGTATAAACATTTGCAAAGCTTCGGATACGTCTGCCGGGAAGTATTTTCATTATACACTATAACTTATATTTTATCTTATTCACGAAAAAAGTCAACACTTAACGCCCATTTTTTTTGATTTATCCGGAATAAACCGAATTTTAAACAATCTTTTAAACACAAAACAAGCTTTATTTGTATATTTTGTACAATTTAATTCAACACTATATTTTCCGAAAAAATATGCTCCGCCTTGTTTTTCAAAGCCGCATATTCGCCGCCGTTTATTTCACCCGATTCCGTAATTTCATTTGCCGCAATCTGTGCTTTTCTCAAAAGCGGCATATCCTCGAACAGATTGGCGATCCTCAATTCCGGCAGTCCGTGCTGACGCACCCCGAAAAAATCGCCCGGACCTCTCTGCTTCAAATCCTGCTCGGATATATAAAACCCGTCATTCGACTCACACATCGTCCTCATTCGTTTTTTTGTTATCTCACTGTCGCTGTCGGTCACAAGTATGCAATACGCCTGCTCCGCGCCCCTTCCGACCCGCCCCCTGAGCTGATGCAGCTGGCTGAGTCCGAACCGTTCCGCGTTTTCTATTATCATAATATTCGCATTGGGCACATTCACACCGACCTCGATGACCGTTGTGGAAACAAGCACCTGTATTTTGTTTTCGACAAACTCGCGCATTATTTCATCTTTCATCTTCGGACGCATCCTTCCGTGCAGCAGTCCGAATTTTATGTGAGGATACTCCTTTTCGAGACGCTCTGCAAGCTCGGAGGCGTTTTTCATATCGCTTTCGATCGTTTCGTCTATAAGCGGGCACACTATATATCCCTGTCGTCCGTCCCTTACCTGTTTGTCCATAAATCCGTACATACGCTCGTGCAGCTTTCCGGTGACCGCGTATGTTTTGACGGTCTTTCTTCCCGGCGGAAGCTCGTCTATGACCGAAATATCAAGATCGCCGTAGAGGATAAGCGCAAGAGTACGCGGAATGGGCGTTGCGGACATTATCATCGTATGCGGGAAATTTCCCTTGTTTCCGAGAGCCGCGCGCTGGCTTACCCCGAATCTGTGCTGCTCGTCGGTCACGACAAGCCCCAGACGCTTGTAATACACATTCTCCCGTATTATCGCGTGAGTTCCTATTATAACATCGGCGCTCCCGTCCTCCGTAAGCGCGCATATCCTCTTTTTTTCCTTTGCCGAAAGTCCGCCGGTAAGCAGAACGCAGTTTATGCCGAGTCCCCTGAAAAATTCCTCGAAGCTTTTGTAATGCTGACGCGCAAGGACCTCTGTCGGCGCCATTATCGCCGATTGAAAACCGTTTCTCTTTGCCATAAACATAGCCGCCGCCGCGACCGCCGTCTTTCCCGAGCCGACATCTCCCTGAACAAGCCTGTTCATGGGTCTGTTTAGGGAAAGATCCTTTTTTATTTCCTCTATCGTCCTTATCTGCGCCTCCGTCAGCGTAAACGGCAGATTTTTTATAAATTCATCCGCACATTCGGTATCGTCAAAGCTCTCGGTGAGTCTTTCCTCGGTTTTTTCCTTTTTCAGAAGAAGCGCAAGCTGCAATATCAAAAGCTCCTCAAATACAAATCTCTCCCGCGCGGGATAATAATCGTCAAAGGTTTTTGGAAAATGTATGTTTTTTACCGAATAATTTATCTCCGCAATACAATATTTTTTCCTGAGCTTATCCGGCAGAATATCCTCGACCCCCTCACATTCCGCCACAGCCGCCGCAGCCGCCGACCTTATGATATTCTGCGTAAGCGAACCGGTAAGCGGATATACCGGCATTATTCTCCCGGTTTGCTCCCATATGCCGACCTTTTCGAACACGGGCGTTATCATTTGAATTTTCGAGCCCGACCTTTCGATCCTGCCGAAAAAAACATACCTTTCTCCGGGAATAAATTTATCCTTCAAAAAGCGGTTGTTGTACCATACCGCGGTAAACGAGCCGGTATCGTCCGACAGGAGAAGAGTGCATACGGTAAGGTTTTTCCGGACCCGTCTTTCTTTCAGCGGCGAAAACACGACCGCCTCTATACAGGCATTTTCTCCGGCAACCGCCTCCGCCGCCGTTACGATATTTGTTCTGTCCTCATAGTCGCGCGGGAAAAAATAAAGCATATCCTCGACGCTTTTTATGCCGAGCTTTGCAAACAGCTCCGCTCTTTTCTCCCCCACTCCCTTTAAATAGCGTATATCCTTTATACGATCATATCCTCTCTCCCGAAATTATATAGCAATACACATCCTGTCCGCCGTACACCGTCGAGATTTCCGCATTTTCAAATTTGCTTTCGATTTTCCCCGCAAGCTCCTCCGCTTCGGCTCTGTATTCCTCCGAGCCGTAATATACGGTGATAAGCTCCGCGCCGCCGGACAGCAATCCGCTTATTATCTCCCCGGTGACATCGCGCAGGTTTCCTCCCGATTTTACTATCCCCGAACCGTTCGCTCCGCTCATCACTCCGATAAAATCTCCCTTTTTCACATTATCTTCCTCAAGATCCCTTACCGCCTGCGTTATCTGAACGGTCTTGACGTTCGACATAGCCTCGGTCATCAGCTTTTCATTCTCCTCCGCGGTCATATTTTCATCAAACGCCATCATTGCGCAAATAGACTCCGGAATTGTTTTCGACGGGATAACCGTTATATTTTTATCCGACATCCCGCCCGCCTGTACCGCCGCCATAATAACGTTTTTATTGTTCGGGAAGATAAATATATTCTCCGCGTTTATGCATCTTACGGCGTTCAGGATATCCTCCGTGCTCGGATTCATGGTTCTGCCGCCGTCTACAATGCGGTCAATGCCCATATCGGTAAGTACCTCGTCAAATCCGCTTCCCGCCGAAACGGCGGCAAAGCCGTATTTTTTCATTTCCCCGCCCGCGGTTTCCTCAAAAGCTCCGGCGCCGTTTTTTAATTCATCCTCCGGTTTTTTTTCATCGTTTTCAGAATATTCGGCTCCGCCCTTTATACTGCTGTGCTGATAACGCATATTGTCTATCTTGATATTTATGAGCGAACCCGATTTAAGCGCGTTTTCGATGACCGTGCCCGGATGATTTGTATGAATATGAACCTTAACGACGTCCTCATCCTCGATAACAAGCATACAGTCGCCGATATTTTCTATACTGTTTTTAAACAGCATTACGTTGCATCTTTCGTTTTTCTCTATAATAAACTCGGTGCAGTAGCCGAATTTTATATCCCGGGCATTTTTGAAAGCCGAAACCTCCGCCGGCGCGGTATTTTTCTCTTCATCGTTCAATTCGACAATCCTGCCGTTTTCGAGATAATAAAGCATTCCCTCGAGAATATGCATAAGTCCCATGCCGCCCGCATCGACAACGCCGGCTTTCTTCAGCGCCTCAAGCATAAACATGGTTTTTTTAAGAGCCCTGCCGCCTCTTTCAACGGCAGCTCTCATAACCTCCGTCATATCGTCGCTTTCGCACAAAACCGCGCCCGCCGCCGCTTCTCTCGCAACGGTCAGTATCGTCCCCTCGGTGGGATTCATGACCGCGCGGTATGCCGCATCCGAAGCCTCCTTCATACACGCCGCAAGAACATTCGCATTAAGCTCATTTTTCCCTTTCAGCTCCTTTGCCATTCCCCTGAGAAGCTGCGACATTATAACCCCGGAATTTCCTCTCGCTCCCCTCAATGCGGCATTCGCCGCCGCATTGGCTGCCGATGAAATACTCGCGAACCGACATTCCTCCACGGCCCTTGCCGCCGCCGCTGCCGTAAGCGACATATTTGTTCCCGTATCTCCGTCCGGAACGGGAAATACATTCAATTCGTTCACAGCCCTTTTATTGTTCGACAAATTGTTCGAGCCGGAAACGATCATATTCGAAAATACCTGTACATCTTTTCCCATAAAACCAACCTCTCCGCCTGTCTGTGATACCGTGTCCGGTATGTGAATAAAAAACAGAATATTTACCGATCCACCCGTATTCCCTCGACCCGAACCGTGACCTTATCGACAACCACTCCGGTATCCTTTTCAAGAGTATATCTTACATTGTTTATTATGCTCTTGCAGTTTATTTTGATATTTACCCCGTACTCCATAATAACGTGTATTTCCACGCTTACGCCCTTTTCGGTTTCGATGACGTTTATTCCTTTTGTCATGGATTCGATATTCAAAAGGCTCACAAATCCGTCCTTTTTGTTTCTTGCCGCCATTCCGACAACACCGTAGCACGAAGAAGCCGCCGCGCCCGCCATTTTTGCGATGACCGATGTATTTATCGTTACCTCTCCGAGCTGTGAATCTGTTTTGATTATCATAATTCCTCAATCCTTTCTGTAATTATCGGATACACTGATATATTTTACTACATTTTTTCCGTTTAGTCCATAGGCTTATGGTCTTTTTATATATTTTATATATTTTTCATGCATTTTTACCTTCCTCTTTAGGCATAATATCCCTGTTGACCATTACCTCTTTGCGCGCTTTCGACGAATACTGCGCATAAAACTTATGCGTGACCTCTATATTTTTATGTCCCATCAGCTCCGCGACCATTTTTATATCCACACCGTCCTCCAGCAGATTACAGGCAAAGGTGCGTCTGAGCGCGTGAGGCCTTGTCTTGTCCGGATTGGTTATCCCCACCGTATAACAATATTTCTTAAACAGCTTTTCGACTCCGCTTACGCTTATTCTCTTTCCGCCTCGCCCGATAAACAGAGCCTGCTTATCCGCCGCGGCGGTTTCGGCGCGTTCGTTTATATATTCCGCCATTTCGTTCTGCACCTGCAGGGGCATAAAAATTTCCTGCTCGTCCCCGCCCTTTCGCGTGACGATAAACGACGACGTTTCAAAGCATATATCGCCTATATCAAGGTTTATAAGCTCGCTTACGCGCACGCCCGTACCCAGATATGTAATAAACAAAGCAATATCCCGCTTTTTTCTCCTGTTGTACTCGGTCAGCTCCCTGCCCTCGAAATAATTCTCTCCGTTGTATATGATATCAAGCACGCGCATTGTTTCCTGCACCGTCAGCGGCTTTTTTATCTTTCTGCTTATATTCGCAAAGGTTATTTTATCGGTTATGTTACAGCTTATTCTGTCGGTTTTGTATAAATACCCGTAAAGTCCGCGCACCGCCGAAAGCTTGCGGTTTATCCCGTATTCCGAATTATGTACCGTGCGTTTTCTTATCCTTCCGTTTTCGTCCCGGGTTTCGATCTCATATTCACGCAAATACGCCTTAAAATTTATAAGATCCTCAACCGTTACCTCTTCAAGCTCCTTTTCGGTAAAATTTTCGAGCTTTTCTGTTTCCGGATATTTATAAATCTTTAAAAATTTAAGAAATATGCGTATATCTATGCAATATCCCACCTGTGTGTTGACGCTTTCTCCGTCGTAATAATTTTGTATATACGAAAATACGAAATCCGGAAGCTCCGAAAGATAATTTTTCAGATAAATATGCTTATTCAATTCTCTCTGCACCCCTTGATGTATGTCTTTTGCATTTTTTTTGTGCGAAAAATCGCCGGAACAATACAATACATATAAATTATACATCATATTCATTATTTTTTCAAGCTCTGTATTTTTGTTTTTGTTTCCAACAGTATATTCAAATTTTCGGTTGACTAATTCCGAGAAATTTCGTATAATATAAATTGGGTTAAAAGATACTTGTCCGCCCGATTTCGGGAAAAATTTTCCTGCCCGTGCGGACGCCCGATAAAGAAACTTACCCGAATATATAAGGAGGATACAATATGCTTCATCTTGGTATCGATGTCGGTTCAACGACAGTAAAGGCGGTAATTACGGACAATGATTTTAATATATTATTCTCAAATTACAGCCGTCATTATTCGGATATCAAAAAAACCGTATCCGATTTGTTTGATATAATTGCCGAAAAATTCTCAAATACCGAATTTACGGTTGTTTTTACCGGCTCGGGAGGACTTCTTATTTCCTCTTTGCTCGGCATGAAATTCACACAGGAGGTTATCGCCACAAAAAAAGCGGTACAAGTCCTTCTGCCCGATACCGACACGGTCATAGAACTCGGCGGAGAGGACGCAAAGATACTGTATCTTTCCGGCGGTCTCGAACAGCGTATGAACGGCACCTGCGCGGGCGGTACGGGCTCGTTTATAGATCAGATGAGCGTTCTTCTCAAAACAAATGCCGGAGGACTCAATAAGCTTGCCGAAAAACACACAAACATATACCCGATAGCCGCGCGCTGCGGAGTATTCGCAAAATCCGACGTTCAGCCGCTTCTCAACGAGGGCGCGGCAAAGGAGGATATAGCCGCGTCGATACTTCAGGCGGTCGTGACTCAAACAATAAGCGGACTTGCACAGGGCAGACAAATTACCGGAAATATCGTATTTCTCGGAGGTCCTTTGTATTTTCTTACCGAGCTGCGAAAGCTCTTTGAGAAAAATCTTGTAAAGGGAACTTCATTTACCGTGCCGGAAAACGCTCAGCTCTTTATCGCTCTCGGCGCTGCCATGCTTTACGACAATTCGAAAACCGCGGACATAAATACGCTCCGCGCGGGACTCCGGGAATCGAAATCGATAAAATCCGAGATAGCGCGTATGCCCGCTCTTTTTGAGTCGGACGCCGATAAAAACGAATTTGACCGGCGCCATCAAAAAGCGCGCGTATCGGCTGCGCGCCTTGATAAAGCGGAGGGCGGACTCTTTTTCGGTCTTGACGTCGGCTCGACCACCGTCAAGGCGGCTCTTATCGACACAGGCGGAAATCTGCTTTACAGCTATTATGCGAAAAACGAGGGCAGTCCCATAAAATGCGGCATCGATATACTCCGTGAGCTTTATTCGCTTATGCCCAAAAATACATATATCGCCGGCTCATGCGTTACGGGCTACGGGGAAATGCTTCTGAAAAATGCATTTAATATCGACGAGAATGAGATAGAAACGATCGCGCATTACAAAGCGGCGGATTTTTTCCTGCCCGGAGTCGATTTTATCATAGATATAGGCGGACAGGATATGAAATGCCTAAAAATCAAAAACGGCGCCATAGACAGCATAATGCTGAACGAGGCGTGTTCTTCCGGCTGCGGCTCGTTTCTTCAGACCTTCGCGGAATCGCTCGGAATGGATATAGAGGACTTTGCCGATGCCGCCGTCAAATCTAAAAATCCCGTCGATCTCGGCACGCGCTGCACGGTATTTATGAATTCAAGAGTAAAACAGGCCCAAAAGGAGGGCGCGGCGGTCGGTGATATAAGCGCGGGATTGTCGTATTCCGTTGTGCGCAACGCGCTTTACAAGGTCATCAAATTAAGAAACGCGGACGCTTTGGGAGAAAAAATAGTCGTGCAGGGCGGAACCTTTAAAAACGACGCTATCCTGCGCGCATTTGAAACGGTTACCGGAAAAGAGGTCGTGCGTCCCGATATTGCGGGAATAATGGGCGCGTTCGGCTGTGCGCTTATCGCAAAGGAACGCTGCAAAGACGGCCGGTCCTCCATGATAACCGCCCAAGAACTCAATTCGTTCGAATACAAAAATACCCTTTCACGCTGCAAAGGCTGCTCCAATCAATGCCGCCTTACGATAACCTCATTTGAAAAGGGCAGAAAATTCATCTCGGGCAACCGCTGTGAAAAGGGCGCGGGAATACCGGCGGAAAACAAAAATCTTCCCAATCTTTACGATTACAAATACAGCCGCCTGTTCTCATACACCCCTCTCGAACCGTCCGATGCAAAATACGGAACCGTGGGTATTCCGCGTGTTCTGAATATTTACGAAAATTATCCCCTGTGGTTTACGTTCTTTACAAAGCTCGGCTTTCGGGTCGTTCTTTCGGGTGAGAGCAATCATGATATATACGAAAAGGGAATCGAGTCCATACCGAGCGAGAGCGCGTGCTATCCCGCAAAGCTGGTACACGGGCATATCCGTGACCTGCTTGATAAGGGCATAAAAAACATATTCTACCCTTGTGTTCCTTATGAGCAAACGGAATATAAAAATACCGGAAATCACTATAACTGTCCGATAGTAACATCATATCCCGAGGTTATATATCAAAACACAGATGCGATCCGCGCAGAAGGAATAAATTACATATATCCGTTCCTTAACCTTGATGACAGAAAATCGGTAAAACAACAGCTTACAAAAGCATTGGAAATGTTCGATATACCGAAAAGCCGGATATATGCCGCAGCGGACGATGCATTTGCCGAGCTTGCGGCATACAAAGCCGACGTCAGAAAAAAGGGTGAGGAAACGCTTGAATATATCCGCAAAAACAATATGCGCGCAATCGTTCTTTCCGGCAGACCCTATCATGTGGACCCCGAAATAAACCACGGAATACCGCAGATCGTGACATCACTCGGCTTTGCCGTTCTTTCCGAGGACTCGATAGCTCATCTCGGAAACATGACGCGTCCGATAAGAGTGGTGGATCAATGGGTATATCATACCCGTCTTTACGAGGCGGCGGCGTGCGTTATCAAATACCGGGAGCTTGAGCTTGTGCAGCTGAACTCATTCGGGTGCGGTCTTGACGCCGTAACGGGTGAACAGGTGCAGGAAATACTCGAATCGGGCAACAAGCTTTACACCACGCTTAAAATAGATGAAATTTCAAATCCGGGCACGGCAAGAATACGTCTGCGCTCACTGAATGCAGCCGTTTCGGAAAGAAAGGCGGAAATTGCGGAAAATCCCGATTATACGTCAAAACGCGTAAGCTTTACCGCAGAAAACAAAAAGACTCACACCATTATATTCCCGCAGATGAGCCCCATTCACTTCAAGCTGTTTGAAGCGGTTTTCGCCTCAT
>JAFLUR010000189.1 GCA_022508725.1 Oscillospiraceae bacterium | reverse complement strand
ACCCGAAAAATCCATAATCTTTTTTACAGATACAACTGTATATGTAAAATTAGCAATTTCTGTGTTTGTATCTTCAAATATCATTTCTATCTCATCCATTGTCAAGCATATAGGTTTCATTTGTCACTATCATCTGATTATCACCATTTATTATGCTCATCATTTTAGCGATTTTTTCTATTTCTGTATCACCGAAACGCGCAAAAAGAAACATAGGTTTTATGTGGTTTTCGGGGGATTTATACCGGCAAAAACGGGGCTTTTTTGCCCCTGTTTCATCGCCGATTGTTATATCATTTCTTTTGTCTTGTCCGCAAGGTACAAAGGAAGATTTATAAAACTATCGTTTACGTCATATCCGAGTTTTGAAAATCGTATTGCCTTTTGAGGAGCATATTTTTTTATATATTCGCGAAAGCTTGCGGATGTTGTATTTTCGCCGGCTTTTACTTCTATCGGGATAATATCGATCCCGTCCTGAACAATAAAGTCTATTTCGTTTGCGGATGTGGGAGCGAAGTATTTCGGCAGAGTATCATAGATATCTTTGAGCTGCTGCAAAATATAATTTTCGGTAAGCGCTCCTTTGAATTGATAATCCGATTTAAGAAGTATCGCTTCATTGCTTATTCCCGCCATGTGCTTTAAAAGTCCGATATCGAACATAAACAGCTTGAAATGATTGAGCTGTTCAAAGGCAGCTAGCGGATGTTCGGGCTTGCTCACATTATATATCCGAAGAACCATGCCTGTAGATACGAGCCATTCGATAGCCCCTTCAAATTCACGCGCACGAGCTCCGGGACGCACACAGCCGTAAATGAATTTCTCATTATCCTTTGCAAGTTGAGTTACTATACTGCGAAATACCATTAAAATGCGTCCGCTGTTCACACTTCCGTTATACTTTGAAAAGTCGTTCTCGTACAGCTCCGTAAGTTCCTGCTGAACAGTCGATACTCTTGCGGCATCTCTTGTTTTTATCCAAGTCAAAACACATTCGGGCATTCCTCCGATTATGAGATAGCAATTATATGCTTCAAGCAGTTTATTATGAAAAATCGTTTCTATACGCTGTCCTTTGGCGATATTTTTATAATATGAATATAAGCCTTCATCGGACGCACACAGAAATTCATCAAATTTCATAGGTGATATGTTAAGAAGATTCACTTTACCTACAGGACAGGATTTTGGCTTCGCAAGCAGGGTTCCCAAAAGACTACCCGCAGATATTATATGATATTCATTTGCGTTTTCACAGAAATATTTAAGACTGTTGAGCGCTTCGGAACATTCTTGAACCTCGTCAAATATGATAAGATGTTTTTCGGGTAATATTTTTTTGCCCTTTATCATTCCAAGCAATTCTATTATTCTGTGAGGGTCTTTGTTGGTTTCAAATATTGATTTCAAGCCGTCTTCTTCATCAAAGTTGAAATAAAAGGTGTCTTCATAACATTCTTTGCTGAATTCTTTCATAAGCCATGTTTTTCCGACCTGACGCGCTCCTTTTAATACAAGCGGTTTTCTAAGCTCGCTTGACTGCCATTCCTTCATTGCATCCCAAGCGTTTCTCTTCATTATCTCGCCACCCTTCATTAACAAGTGTAACACATTTTTTTCAATATTTCAACTCTTTTTATACAGTTACTTTTCAATATACGATCGGACTTTTATATAACCCCAATGACTTCCTATGCGTACACGTTTCAGCATTCCTTCCTTTGACAGCTTATTCAGCAGGCGTGTGACGGTAGGGGAGGAAACACCGCATATATTGCAGACATCATTGTTCATGATAAAGTCATGTGTGTCAAAAAATTTTTCTATTGCCTTTATTCGCATATCGTGTTTATTTTCATAAGTTTTGATATGAGTTTCCAAAGTTTCTTTCAGCGCTTGTTTTATTACAGACAGCATAAATCGGATAAATACCGTTGATTCACCGATGTTGTTTGAAATATTGACAGCATCGTAGTATTCCGCCTGATTGTCATGAATTATTGACTCTATCGGAAGCCATGCGAACATTGGTTTCCATTGAGAGAGAAGGAGAGTATGCCACAGCCTTCCTATACGACCGTTGCAGTTGGAAAACGGATGTATAAGCTCAAGTTCATAATGGAATACACAGCTTTTTATAAGCATATGGATATCGCTTGTTTTTACCCATCCGAGAAGCTCACAGACACGTCCGGGAACATATTGAGGAAGCGTACCGAAGTGAATGATATTCCCGCTGCTGTCTGCAACGCCTGCGGGGCGTGTACGGAATTGTCCGGCATCATCTGTAAGTCCCCTCATCATTATGCCATGAGCTTTTAAGAGATCATCTGCGTCATATGGGTCAAGCATATCCAAGTGTTCATATATCTCATACGCATTTTTTATCTCGGCAATATCTTTAGGCGGCGCTATTATATGTTTTCCCGCAAGAATCGCCGTTACCTGTTCTATATCGAGTGTGTTCTGTTCTATTGCAAGAGATGAATGTATGGTGCGGATCCTGTTTGTCCTGCGCAGAGTGGGATTTGACGATATTATATCATTCATGCTCGCCATTCCTGCGAGTTCGGCAATTTCTATAATATCATTTATCATTTCTTCATTTATCTCAAACGGCGGCTTTTTATTTTTCATTCCATATCACCCATTTTTTCAAGTTTATTGTAACTCCAATTCTTTCTTTATATGGTATAATTCTAAATCGCTCAAATTATATATACATACATCTGTAAGTTCATTCGTGTTTGAAACACCGAAATATACTTTATCCGTCTTTATATGCTTGTAACATTCTTTATCCGATAACAATATTTTTATTCCATTGGAATATATGTAAGTTTTAAAAATCAAACAACTAATATTGTTTTCATTAATAAATATAAAATTATCATTATAAACATCGTTTAATTCCAATTTGTCTTGTACGATTGAGTACTCTTTACTCAGCAACAGAAGCATTCGTACTATTTGTTTACTGAATTTTCCTATTGCAAACTCCAAATATGATGTACTATCCTTTGAATATGAAATATATTTAACAACTTCTTGAGGTCTGCTAAATATAACTTTTAACGGTATATATTCATCTGTTTGTATTATCACATCAATATACATAATTTAATATTTAACTCCTTAAATAAATCTACACTTATAATTTGTAATTCCAAACATATCCTAAATCCGCAGCCACTCTTGCAAGTTTATTGGGGTAAATCAATAAATCGTCTGATTAATATTAATCACCCACTGAAAATATATGTTTTCCGACAGAAAATGCCTCAAGGATAAGTTTTTTTAGTTCTGAAAATATAAAGTCAACCTCTTCATTGCTGTTTCCTTCTTCCCAATCCTCATAACCATCCAATACATCGGTAGTTAAAATGAAATCACACAGGTTTAAAAGTTCTTTCATTTCTTTTATTGAACATAGATGATCGTCATATGGATCTATAACAAAAAGGGCGTGAAACTCTTCCGGAAAATAAAGTCCTTTAGCATCGGTATAATTTGCTTTAGCAGATATATAATGCATAACATCCTCTGTTATTTCCACATTTTCACCCCAAGTTACTTCATCTAAAGAATTTGCTATATAAAAATTCATCTTTTTTCACTACCTTTATTCAGAGAGCCCTCAAAATATCAATAATATTATAAAATCACGCAAAAAGAAACATAGATTTTATGCGGATTGTATCACATAAAACCTATTGACTGCAAACAACCGGCAAATTAAAAATCACCTTCAATATATGCTCTTGTTATAACATAAGACGGTTCGTAAAAGGCGCTGCAATTATAGTTATCAATTTTCTCACATATCGGATTATTATATACTCGAACCATTCCTTCTATATAATCCTCTTCATTTCCAAGTGTCCGTAAAATCAGCCTTGTATATACTTTACCCATTTGTGTGGGAGTAGGAATGATGTCTGCCAAATCCTTATCAACAGCGGTTATATCAAAATCTCCATGTTCAAGATTATAGTCATTTATCCATTCGTCAACTATTTTTAATGGATTTTCACAGTGTAATACATTGGCAACACTGATTTTTTTTACAAGCTCATCATATCCGATTTTATTGACTACATATTTATTTTTCTGATGAATTTCTCTTGCAATTCGCTCAATTATATAACATATGAAATACAGATCATTTTCTGTTATATCTTCATCCGGAAAGAATTTATTTGTCATATTTCATAGCTCCTCTCAAAATTAACAGCTTCCAATGCCTTATCGGTTGAAAACACTATCTGATGTGTGGGATATTTGAATTTTACAAGAACCCAAAAAGCTTCTCTTGTAATTTTATTTTCGATGTAATCTTCAATGTAATCCCATATAGTATCATCAGCCATAGGTCCTTCAACTATATCATAGCCATGCCCTGTTCCTTTACGGCAGGCAATTACAAAATCAAGCCATTCCTCGGTCATTTCATCAAATTTTAGAATGTTAAAACTCGGATTCTCGGTATAATTATACACATTAACAATGTGTTTTTTACCTCTTGTCATAGCCCATCTTTTGGCTTGTTTTTCAATATTTGTACAATAAAACCCGTATCCGAAGTCTTTGTAAAATCCACTTGTCAAAATTTTTGGATTTGTGACCTCAAAACTGCTGCCATGATATAATTTCATATAATCACCTTCATTTATGTTTATCTGATTTAATTATATATAAAATCATTATTACTGTCAATAAGAATAAAATTTGCACTATATTTAATTTGTATAAAAGTCAATGATGCGTGACACATTTGTTAATTTTAAAATATTGTAA
>JAFLUR010000188.1 GCA_022508725.1 Oscillospiraceae bacterium | reverse complement strand
TTGTGCAAAACCGGCGGGAAAAGACGCCGAAAAGACGGTGATTGGAGGATACTAAGCAGGCTCTTATATACTGCGGACATTTTAAGAGGAGCGTATTATTTTCTCATATCAGCTGAATGACGGATGATCCGATCTTTTATTATCGAATACATTTCCGCCCGGAGACGGTTCGGACATATTGAAATACATTCTCGCCGCTTTTGTCGTTCCGAAATCACGGTCGGACCCCGTCTCCTGAACCTTATTGAAAGCCTCGCGGAACATGGCATTATGAGCCTCTTCACGATTTAAAAGAAAATCTATCGTTTCTCTTACCTTTTTATCGTAGATCTGCCTGTAAAGGTATTCATATACAACCTTCGCCCTCTGCTCCGACGCTATGTTTGAAAGCAGATCGGCGCACAGATCACCTGTAACGCTCACATAATCGCCTGTCCACGAATATCCCGACGAATTCACAAGACCCGGATTAAGTCCGAAAAGAACGTGCGTTTCTATCTCCCCTGCGGGAACGCTCTTCGCATCCACATCATGACCGTTAAGCAGATTGATAAGCTGAGCGATCATTTCCATGTGTCCCAGCTCCTCGGCCGCAATATCCAAAAACAAATCCTTTATCTCGGGATCCTTTATTCTGAAGCTCTGCGATATATACTGCATTGCCGCCTTCATCTCTCCGTTCGCGCCGCCGAGCTGTTCCTGCAAAAGTACGGCATACTGCGGATTCGCCCGTTCGATCTCAACCGGATGAAATAACATTTTTTCGTGCTTAAACATAAAAAAACCTCGCTTTTTAATTTATATACACTGCTATTATTTCACTTTATGTTTCCGCTTATACCGGTAAAAAATCCTTTTATGTAAATTCTTATATAAATCCGGAGCCGATGTTTTAATCGAGCATAAGTTTGTAAACCTCTTTTATTTTTTCTTTGTCAAGATCGATAAACGGTTTTATAACACGCTTTCCGAAAAAGGTACATTTTTCAGCCATTTCGTCAAACGCCTCATCGCCTATTCCGAGTTCATTCAGTCTTACGGGCATACCGATGCTTTTGAAATAATTTTCACACGCATATATTCCTTCAAGCGCCGTTTTTTCGGGAGCATCAAGATTCCGGTCAATATTCCAAACGTTAACGGCAAACCTGCAAAATCTTTCGACCGCGGATTTATACACATATTTTGCCCATGCCGGGAACACGACCGCCAATCCCGCTCCGTGAGCAACAAAATCATAGCGTCCGCTTATCTCATGCTCAAGCTGATGGCACGGGAAAAACCATTCTCTTCCCGCTCCGGTAATATCATTGTGCGACAGGCTTCCCGCCCACATAAGATTTGCTCTTGCCTCGTAATCCTCCGGGTTTTCCAAAGCATCTTTTCCTGTCTTTATAACGCTTCTGAGCAGTCCCTCCGAAATATTATCCTGAATATCGACATTTTTTGTTTCGGAAAAATATCTGTCTATCGTATGCATCATTATATCGACAATGCCGCAGGCGGTCTGAAACTTATCTACCGTATAGGTAAGCTCGGGATTAAGGATGGAAAAAAGAGGCTTATGAAAATCCGTCGTATATCCCCTTTTAAATCCGCCGTCCTCATTCGTTATGACCGCGGACGCGCTCATTTCGCTTCCCGTTGCGGAAAGAGTAAGAATAACTCCGACGGGAAGCGATTTTTCGGGAATTTTTGTCTTATTCATAAATTCCCACGGATCGGTATCGCATACAGCCGCCTCGGCTATGACCTTTGCCGAATCGATAACGCTTCCTCCGCCTACCGCCAAAATAAGCTCGACATTCTCATTTTTGCATATTTCCGCTCCCCTGCGAACCGGACCGAGCTTGGGATTCGGTTCAACGCCTCCGAACTCCGTATATTCTATTCCGTTTTCTTTAAGGCTCTCCGTAACCTCATCATAAAGACCGCTTCGTTTAATGCTGCCTTTGCCGTAGTGCAGCATTATCTTTTTAAAGCCGTAATCCTTTATTATTTTTCCGACAAGCTTCTGCTTTCCTTTTCCGAAATATATTTTCGTAGGAGCATAAAAAGTAAAATCAACCATAAATAATCCCTCCCCGTATAATCAATCCGGCATTTCTCTGTCTTCGATATTTACATATTCCATAGACTTTGAAATCGATTTATACGCCGGACGCATTATGCGCTTATTGACAAGAACCTCCTCTATCCGGTGAGCCGACCAGCCTACTATCCTTGATATTGCAAACAGCGGAGTATATAAATCGGGTGAAATATTAAGCATTTTATAAACAAATCCCGAATACAAGTCCACATTCGCGCACATCACCTTACTGTTGTTTTTTACTCTTGCAAATACCTCGGGCGTGAGATCTTCCACCAGCTTATAAAGCTCAAATTCATCGCTGTATTCGGTTTTTTTCTCTATCAGCTTTTCCGCCTGCTCTTTGAGCAGAACCGCTCTCGGGTCGGATTTTGTATATATTGCATGACCCATTCCGTAAATAAGTCCCGAATTGTCAAATGCCTCTTTCTTTATTATTTTTTCAATATACGACGCAACCTCGTCCTCGTTTTTCCAATCCGCCACATTTTGTTTGATATTATCCATCATTCCCATGACCTTGGCGTTTGCTCCTCCGTGCTTGGGACCTTTGAGTGAGCCTATGGCGGCAGCCATTGCGGAATATGTATCGGTATCCGAAGACGATACAACTCTTACCGTAAACGCCGAATTGTTTCCTCCGCCGTGCTCCGCGTGAAGCATGAGCATGGTATCAAGCATGAGCGCTTCCTCATGCGTAAACTTATTATCCTTTCTGATCATATGCAAAAAATTCTCGGCTGTTGATAACGCGGACAGCGGCGAATGAATATACAAGCTCTCATGATCGTGATAATGACGCTTTGCCTGATACGCGTACGCCGTGATCACAGGCATCATTGAAACCAATCCGAGAGATTGTCTTAAAATATTGCCCAAAGACAGATCATCGGGATTGATGTCATACGAATAAAGCGCAAGGACCGATCTTGCCAGCTTATTCATAACATTTACACTCGGCGCTCTCATTATCATATCTTCCATAAATCCCTTGGGCAGCGCTCTTTTCTTTTCCATGAAAAATTTAAGTCCTTCAAGCTCCGACTGCGTGGGAAGATTTCCGAAAAGCAGAAGATACACAACCTCTTCAAAGCCGAACCGATCTTTTTCTCTGCAGTTTTTTACAAGGTCGTATATATCGATTCCCCTGTATCTGAGATGCCCCTCCATAGGCATTTTTTCTCCGTCCTCTATATAATATCCGGCAACCTCTCCTATAGATGTAATTCCCGCAACAACTCCGGTTCCGTCCTCATTTCTGAGACCCTTTTTTACATTGTATTTCCGAAATATATCATTCGGCAGCGTCGTATATACATCCTTTGCTTTTTCTTCAAGCTTTGATATCACCTGTTCAATAGTAATGTTATACATATATTCTCATCTCCTTTTAAAATAATGTTGTCTGCCTTTCCGGCTCATCTCCTTGTTTAAGTATATTTCCCGCGGCGGGCAGATTTTTTGTGGTATAGTGTGACATATCGACTATGCCCGATTCATCCGCATTTTGCACGCGGATCATAACGGCTTTCTTTTTTAGGCTCATAACCTGCACTCCCTGTGTATTTTTGGTCGCTTTCAGCGGGATTTTTTCGGTATTTACGACCAGCGCGCGTCTGTCGGAAGCGAATGCGACAAGCACGGTATCCTCCCGTGTAAACCGAATATCGCATATGGGAGATTTATCCGAATATGCTCCGATAAGCTTTCTGCGGTTTGTCTTGGTTTTATAATTATCGAGCAATATTTTCGCCATTTTTCCGTTTTCAAAACCGAAGATCATCATACCCGAGTAATCGCTTGTAACTACCGTATATAAGATTTTTTCTTCCGGCTCACAGCCTATAAGCGATGGTATATACTCGCCCATATTGCTTATCTTGCTGTCCGCAATATCGCGCATACGCATTTTATATACGACCGCGTTATCGGTAAAGAAGAGTATCTCGCTTTTGTTTGTCGTTTCGACGGTCTGCACGATCTCATCGTTCTCTTTGAGCTTATGCACCCCGTTTGAAGCCCTCAGTGACTGCGCGGGCACCTTTTTTATATAATTTTCCTTTGTTATAAAGAATGTAAGCGGATAATCCTCGATTTCATCCTCATAAAAATCATCGGTATCTTCATCTTCGGGAATGATTATCGTTTTTCTTTCCGTTCCGTATTTTTTCGATATTCTTTTAAGATCTTCTTTTATAATATTTTTTATGCGCGCTTCACTTTCAAGCGTCATGCGCATATTATCTATATCCTCTATAAGATTTTCTATTTCCTCCGTGCGGTTTAGGATATATTCGCGGTTGAGATTTCTGAGTCTTATCTCAGCGATATACTCCGCCTGAGATTCGTCTATCGAAAAGCCCGTCATCAAATTCGGAACAACATCGCTTTCATGCTCGGTATGACGTATTATGCTTACCGCCTTATCGATATCCAAAAGTATCTTTTTAAGACCGGTCAAAAGATGCAGCTTTTTGCTCTTTTTGTCTATGTCATATTCAAGGCTGTTTCTTATACATTCCATACGGAATTTCAGCCATTCCTTTATTATATCCCTTACTCCCATGACAACGGGTTTGGCGTCTATAAGGATATTGAAATTACATCCGAAGCTGTCTTGGAGCGGAGTCATTTTAAACAGCTTTTTCATAAGAGTATCGGGATCGGCTCCGCGCTTCAAATCTATCGCGATTTTCAGTCCCTTCAGATCGCTCTCATCGCGTACATCCGATA
>JAFLUR010000187.1 GCA_022508725.1 Oscillospiraceae bacterium | reverse complement strand
TGATTTTCTTTATTATGTGACATCCGCATACACTATTTCGGACAAAATAGTTTCCTCTGCTTGTCTGTTAATATTATTCATAAGACCTACCCATTCCATTTGATTTTCAGCTTTTAATTTTTCCGTTATACCGTATTGAGTTTTATATTGCTGAATTAAAGTTTCTCTTAACTCGGCAGCTTGGTTATCTATATCCTGCAAATAATCTTTCAGTTTGCCGCTAATCATCAAGCTGCTGTATAAGGCCCTGCGATGCTGTTTTATATATTGTAAATGCCGTCTGCCGTAAATGCTGATATTCCACTCACTGTCTTCTACTGTTAAATCAGGAATTAAATATCCGTTTTCCTCGCGGTATGTGCCGCCGTTTTGTTCAAATAATGATTTCATAATAGTAAATCCTCCTAAAATTTTATTTCACACATATATTACAGTTTCCGAATTACCGTATTTTGTTATAGATTGTTATTACTTTTTTCTTTCCCTTAATTTTTCCCTTGCCTGTGTTGACAGGTCTAATAATAAGTGATAAAATTCTATAAAGAATAGCAACGAGAATACTGTAATAAATCCTTTATTTATCAGGGTTTTAGAGGATTTTATTAAAGGTTTATAATATATTGTAAACGGATAAGGATTTGTATAATCCAAATTCGGATTTGTTTAAAATTTCGCGGCAATCCTCTTCTGTTCCGTCAAGCTTTGAAAAATCAATAAGGGACAGATTGTCCGCAAGTTTGATTTGCTTTGAATGAGCGGCGGCAAAGGGTTTGCTTTCATCATATTTTATCGGTTTTATATTTTTGCTATTTGATTGAACCACAGGCTTGTACCACAGTCAAACAGAGGTGCAAAGCCTATCCATTCAAGCGTTTCGGCATTGCGTATCGCTCCGAAATTGCGTAGATGACGATCGCTGTTTGCTATGATATAATCAACCGCAAACATATAGTCGAGAAACTTTTTCACAGCCGGAATGCCTTGTATTTCACAGCACTTTACAAAATGCTCATATGATGAAATATTTTTTTCTTTCGGCAGCGTCTCATATATACTGTAAGCGCTTATAAGCTCTGTTTCGGGTGTTATAAAGTTTTCACAAACAGAGAGCGGATAATTGTTATCAAAAATCAGATCATAGTCAACAAACGGCATATAATTTAACTTGCGCTGTATAACAGACGCTATTTTTTCATTAAGCGGCTCTTGAAAAAAAGGCGCGCTTCCGGATTTTATAAGACAGCGTTTGCCGCCTGTCACAGTCCATTTCTTTTTCAGCCAACCGTCGGAAGTATTGTCCGGTGATACAAGCGAGATGTTATCGCTTCCGGATGTATTGCCGAATAAAGCATTTCCGACGTCTTCGCTGAAATCGTTATAAAAGAAGTTGACATCTTTCCACCGTAAGTCCGAACCTTTGGGTTTAAACCAATATTGATCGGATAAACTCAGACCGTAGTGTTTTAAAATCAATTCATCCCGGTGTGCGATACCGATAAGATCAAGCGCTTCCTCCGCCGCCTGCCGACTTGCGGGAATTGAACGGCTTTTATACCATCTGTTGAACTTTATTGTATCGATTTTATCGTTATGGGAAAGTCCGGGAGGTATATGTCCGGGATTATACAGCTTACCGATACTTTCGACGGAAAAACTTGCGTCCGATATATTGATTTCACAAACAGATATTTCTTTGTGCATTAAAATATATTTCATAATAATCCCTTCTTATCCGTACCGTTTTATGTTCTGTTGCCGATAATTATATTATAAATGTAAATCTCCGGTTTGTCAATCTTATTGACACATAATAATCAGGCTGTGACAAAATGATTTTTTGTCACAGCCCATGTATTTTATTATTTCATAAATATCTCTACCGACTTATCGGGATATATAATAATTTTATCGATAATACGGCGCATATCGTTATTTGTGTATTCGCTTTTCAAAAGCAGTTGTTCTACATTTTCCGCGATGTCGTCTATGGATTCAAGCCTTTTTTGCATATCGCCGAATTTATTGAGTTCCGCATTGATATTACTT
This sequence comes from Oscillospiraceae bacterium, assembly GCA_022508725.1. Taxonomy (GTDB): domain Bacteria; phylum Bacillota; class Clostridia; order UBA1381; family UBA1381; genus JAFLUR01. Next base: position 2,802 of record JAFLUR010000187.1, on the reverse strand, counting down.
AAACCCTCTTCAATATCCGACATTTCTTTTTTCAGTTCAGCCATACTTATTACACCGGACACATACATTTCTTTGAATTTATCTTTTCGTTTCATAAGATTCTGTTTTACTTTTTCAAACTGAGATACATCAATATTACAGTTTTTTTGTTTGTACTCCTCTTTCAGTTTTTCGGCAAAAGAATTTTTATCTTCTATTATGTTGAATAAGTATTTCTTTACCTCTTCAAGCAGTTTCTGTTCGTCTATCGTAACGCTGTTTTTACACATGATATTTCCGCCGTTATTATGTATACAGCAGCGATAACGCACATAGGTATTTTTCCAATGATACACCTTTGCGTTAAAACTTTTTCCGCATTCTCCGCACTTGATGAGATTTGAAAAAATATGTCTGTTTGAATAGCGATTTCCGGGATTCTCGTTTTTATATTGCTCGCGTCGCTGTATAAGACGTTCCTGAGCAATATAAAATTCATCGTCGCTTACCAGTCTGTATTCCGGGCGATCGTGTATATACCATTCTTCGGGCGGGATATTTTCTCTTGTACCCGAAAGAAAATCCTTTGTAACACTCTTGTTATTGATGAGTTTTCCGATATATATGCTGTTTTGCAAGATTCTTCTTATTGTTTTTGAGATCCATTTCGCATTTTTCTTGGTGGGAATACCCATCTCATTCAGTTTCATCGCAATATGTCTTGTGCCGTATCCTTCCGTATACCATTTAAATATCAATTTAACAATTGAGCTTTCTTTCTCATTGACAGTCAGAGTGTATGTATCTTGTTTATCATATCCGTATATATTATTCGGAACACGACCTTTTTTGGCATTTTGTTTTTTTCCGAAAATGACGCGTTTGGATAGGTTTTCACTTTCCTGTTGGGCAAGAGCGGCGAATACGGTAAGTACGAACTCGGATTCACCGAGTACGGTTTGATTATTGGAAAGAAATTTTACGTCAACACCGTTTTGGCGTAAGGTACGGATCCCGTAAAGAAAATCTCCCGTGTTTCTTGCGAATCGACTTATATCCTTTACGGCAACGTAATCAAAACCGCCTTTTCCGGAATCGTCAAGCATTTTCAAGAATGAATCTCTTTTTTTCAAACTTTTACCGCTGATACCTTCGTCTGCGTATAGCTCAATAAGCTTATCTCCTGTTTTTTGTGCATATTCCTCAAAAAATTCTCGTTGATTTTCAAGAGAACTCAACTGTTCTTCATGGTCTGTCGAAACCCTGCAATATGCTGCAAAACGCATAATTTTTATCCTCCTTTTGTGAAATCTTTGTATTTTTTACGAATATTTTTCGGATTCTTATTTGATAATATCGACAACAAGTTTTTTTCAAATACTGTTTTATCCTTCGGAGGATTAATTTTTATATTCATAATGATTACTCCTTAAAAAAATATTTTTTCAATCTTATCGGATTCTCTGTTTGTGTCTTTTTTTAATTCCGATATACCTAACTTCAGATAATTTTTATTCCCGTATTTTTACTACATTGCGATTATTATAAGTATAAGAAATTCCTTTGTTTGCAAAATATTTTGATATTTTTATGGCGGAATATTCCAAACCATAGCAATTATATAATGATATTACCAATATTTCGCATCTTATAAAGATATGCTTTCCCTTTTTAAAGCATCCGGAATTTTTTTCACCTGTTTTGATATCGTTATTACCGATACATTTCAACAGTAACAATGATAAATTTATATTTTTTTGCTCTTTTATTTCAAGATTTCTCATTATCTCCTCTTGAAATTTAACAGCGTTGTCAATTTGTTCTTTAACCTCTTGTATCATTATTGACGCTGAATTTTTATCAAGTTCACCTACATAGACGGCATAATTACAAAAGATTTTTAATATACAAATAAGTAAAAATCTTTCTTCTTGTATACGCTTATATTTTACCTGACAAAGTTCATTATTTATTCTGAACTCTCTGAAGCTTGATTTAATAAAATCTTCCGTTTCATAATAATACCGGCAAATATATTTTATAAAATTACGGTAAAATGTCGGCAGAATAAGAGGATTTTTTTGAATCTCATTAAGTCTCTTGCCGGATATGGGATTGTCTATATGTATAATAAAGCATCTTCCTATATCTGTTCGGTTATCAAGCAAATATTCTCCCGTAATGATCACTTGACTGTTGACCCGGTAAGATGAACGTTGGGTATTGCGAGGTGAATCATCTGCAAGGTTTCTGATAATATTTCTGATATGTCCTTCATAGTCTTTTCTTGTTCCGGCGTCCTTCTCTCGATACATATCGTCAAGTATAAATGTTGCGTCGGATAATTCATCAATCATCTTTTCCAACACAAGTTTTGTACTGCTTACTCGTGCGGTTTCGGTTGAAGAAGCTATATCGGAACGATTATACATTCGCGTGCATTCACGGACCAATGTTGTTTTTCTGCTTTGGGTTTCGCCTACAACATAAAGGGCTAACGGTTTAATTCCGGCTTCAATTACCAAACTGTGGAGTATACCTGTTAAGCCGCCTATAAACAATATAGTGCTGTATCGCTTGTCAACATTCATGATTTTTATAATATCTTTGAGAACTTTGCGTTCGTCTATGTCGGAATAAATATCGAGACGATATTTATTTGCAAGGTCCGGATCGCATAATACCGATTAGGCGGTATACTTATACAACAGAAGGGAATTTAGGAATAGCGACAAGAGCAGAAGCAAGCTGAATCACAGCAGAAAATGATTCGGCTGATTTGTCATATCTTGTCGCTATTCTCCTGAATTGTTTTATTCTGTT
>JAFLUR010000186.1 GCA_022508725.1 Oscillospiraceae bacterium | reverse complement strand
TTTTCTGCCTGCCCATAAACCGAAATTCTGCGCATAAATCTTCAAGATTTAATTGGGAATCAATAAAAGTGTGTTTTAGGCGAAGAAGAGAGGTCAGTCTATGAAGAATGAAATTTTGAATATTTTAAAAGAGGCGGACGGTTATGTGTCCGGCGAAAAAATAAGCAGCCGGCTTTCGCTGTCACGTTCTATGGTATGGAAATATATAAAGAAATTAAGAGAAGAGGGGTATGTTATCGATTCCGTAACGAACAAGGGGTACAGGCTTGACTTTACGCCGGATATTCTAAACAGGGAAATTATCTGCGAAAGATCGGGAAGCTATTTTAATGACAGGGAAATAATGTATGTCGGTAAAACAGAGTCTACCAATATCCTTGCGAAGGAATACTCGGATTTTCCGGACGGCAGTGTGTTTGTTGCCGATATTCAGACAGCCGGAAGAGGCAGACGCGGACGCGGTTGGCATACCGTTCCGGGGGAGGGGATATATATGTCGGTTTTGCTCAAACCGGAAATCGAGCCCGACAAAATATCTCAAATCACGCTTGTCGCAGGAATAAGCGTATGTACGGCGCTGCGCGATTTCGGAGCGGACGCGTTTATAAAATGGCCCAATGATATAGTGGCGGACGGAAAAAAGCTGTGCGGAATACTTACGGAATTGTCGGCAGAAGTCGAAAGAGTGAATTATTTGGTATGCGGAATGGGCATAAATGTGCATAATAAAAAATTTCCGGAAGAGCTTGCGGATAAAGCGATATCCATGTATATGCACACCGGAAAAATAATCGAAAGAGCCGAAATCATTGCCTCGGTACTAGGATATTTCGAGAAGCATTATAAAAAATATATAAGCGACGGTATGTCCGGGATCATTTCCGATTATAAAAAAATGTGTATTACCGTGGGAAAGGATGTGGAGATCATTAAACCGGACGGTCCTGTTCATGTAAAGGCGGTCGATGTTGACGCCGACGGCGGATTGGTGGTCTTATCGGACGGCAAAAGGATGTCGGTAAAGTCAGGTGAGGTTTCGGTGCGCGGGCTTTTGGGTTATGTTTAACATTTGTGCGTGAGGTGCCGAAAATTCATATGAACGCTCCGCGTGCGCCTTTTGATTGTATGCTTAATGGCGGAAATCGGACCGGCAGATTATATGTCGGTCCGATTTCCGTGCTGTTTTTTTAGGAAATACTGAATAAATCAATATCAAAAAATAATTCAGCTGTAATAGGCTGATCGTAAAACTCCGTTTTCCCGGTCACCCATGCAACCGGGAATAGTGTATATTTTTTCGTAAATTATTTTTCGATTATCTTTAAACCGGTGTTTCCTTAAAACTGATTTTTTTGTTTCATCGTGTCTTTGTTTAATGTATGTCTATTACCGATACGGGACAATTATTCCGCGCGTTTTCGGCGCTTTGGACAGAATCATCCGGAATATCTCCGGCGATCGCCTCGGATTTACCGTCACCGTTAAAATGAAATACCTTAGGGCATACATCCACACACAGCGCGCATGAAATACATCCGTCCGTATTTACCGAAGCCTTCATAAAAAAACCTCCATTCAGTTATTGTATCGGATTTTGCAATCCCGGTATTATTATTTTACCGAACGGAGGATTTTTATACATATAAGGCTCTTAAATCAATGTTTCCGCAATTTTATCACGCGGTAATCCGCATACGAACAAGAAGCGCTACACCGATTTTACAATATCGGAAATATCCGCAAAGACCGCCGATGTTTTTTCGGATGAAAGCGGGCGGTTGAAATATATCCTTTTCCCGTCGCGTGAAAAGGACGGATTTGTATGCACATTCAATTTCCATGCGGTATCGAGAAATCTGTGCGTATCTATTACCGCCGCGGGTTCTGTGTGTCCGCGTTTATATAAAAATACGCTTACATCTTCATCCGGATACATTGAATCGCCGGTTATCCATTCTTTGTCGGGCGACCGGTCAACATGATTGCCTATTCCGCCGAGCGGCTCGATTATTTCCCCGTCAATGGTATATCTGTTTATGCGGCTTTTATCCATATGCCATCTTGTGCCGTCATGGTACTGATATACCGCAATATAAGAGTCATCGTCAAACCAAAGCTGATGTACCGGTTTATTGGGGATAAAATGCGTCTTTTTTGTCTTTGTATCAAAGCACCCGAGAAGCGCTCCGCCGAAACCGTTTATGCCTATCCGCATCATGACTTTGTCCGCGGAAGGATTCCATTGTACATGGCTCAGAGAAAGAGTATGCTCGTTAGGCTCATAGCCGGCTTTTTTTATTTCCGAAAGCATATCGTTTGCATCGAGAACCTTGGTTATCGCTCCGCTTTTTACATCAAGGGAATATATTCCGGCGGTCGTTATTCCGGGATATGCCGGGTTTTTGTTTTCCTGCTTTGGGTCAAGGCTGAAAGGATATCGGCCGTTTTCGGCGCAATGGCTTTCCTTTGCGGCAATGGGACCGTATACCGTTTCGCCCGTATCGACGTTAAGTATGTAAAACACGCCCATACCGTTATATACGCTTCTGAACACAACAAGACTGTTGTCGATAAAGCTTGCCGACGGTCCGTTATGATTTCCGCATTCGATATCGAACACCTTTCTATGATCCGTAAGATCGGAATTGCATATCCACAATTCCGCCTTACTGCTGTCTGTAATATTTTCCTTACGGGCATATACTATTCTGCTTCCGTCGGGGGATTCGGGACAGCCGCCGTTCATCCCGAGCAGAGTGGAATATTCGCCCTCGCTTATATGTGTAAAGTTCATAAGTATTGTAACCTCCGGTTATTTGCTTTCAAGCAGTTTATCTACACTTACAAGCTTTACGCAAAGAACAAATACCTCCATCGCCTTTGTCAGCTCGTCAAGAGACGGGAATGACGGCGCTATGCGTATGTTTGTGTCAAGCGGATCTTTTCCGTAAGGATATGTAGCGCCCGCGCCTGTCATAACTATTCCGGCTTCTTTGCATTTTTTGACAATAGCCTTCGCGCAGCCTTCAAGAGAATCGAAGGAGATAAAATATCCGCCTTTCGGAGAAATCCATTCGGCTGTTTCTGTTTCGCCGAGTTCATTTGAGAGAATATTCAATACCGCTTCGAATTTCGGCCTTAAAATATCGGCGTGCTTTTTCATGTGTGCGGTAATTCCGTCCATATTCTTAAAAAAGCGGACATGGCGCAGCTGATTGAGCTTGTCGTGACCTATCGTTTGTATCGTAAGCTGCTTCTGCATTTCATCGATATTGGCTTTTGACGCGGCTATTACCGATACTCCCGACCCGGGGAAGCTGATCTTTGATGTTGAGCAGAATTTATAGACCATATCGGGATTTCCTGCTTTTTCACATTCCGAAAGAATTTCGAGAATAACATCTTGATCGTCCTCGTAAAGATGGTGAACGCAGTATGCGTTGTCCCAGTATATGCGGAAATCCTTTGCCGCCGGTTTCAATGCCGCAAAACGTCTTACCGTTTCGTCCGAATATGATATTCCCTGCGGATTTGAATATTTCGGAACGCACCATATTCCCTTTATTGCTTCATCGGAGCTTACGAGCTTTTCGACTGTGTCCATATCCGGACCGGTCTCCCTCATGGGAACATTTATCATTTCAATTCCGAAATACTGCGTTATGGCAAAGTGACGGTCATAACCGGGAACGGGACAGAGGAATTTCACCTTGTCGAGCTTGCACCACGGCGTACTGCCCATAACGCCGTGAGTATATGAACGCGATACGGTATCGTACATAACGTTAAGACTTGAATTTCCGTATATGATAACGTTATCGACGGAAACCTCGGACATATCGGCGAGCAGCTTTTTCGCGTCATGGATTCCCGTAAGTATACCGTAATTGCGGCAGTCGGTACCGAGCTCACATTTAAGATCGACCGAGCTGTTGAGAACGTCCATCATTCCCATGGACAGATCAAGCTGTTCGGCGCTCGGCTTGCCGCGTGACATATCAAGATTCAGTTTTTCCTTTTTTATTTCTTCAAATTGTTTTTCAAGCTCCGCTTTTAAAACAAGCAGTTCATCCTTTGATTTTTTAAGATAAGATTTCATAAGCGACCTCCGTAAATTCGAAAAATAGCAGTACGATATTTTTTTGATATAATTTAATTATATCATTTTATGAATTTTCGGTCAATATTTTATTTGTATTTGTAAAAAATTTTTTGAATTATTTTTATAAAAAAAAATTACGGAAAATCTTGCGTTTTTTTCCGATTTGATATATAATGAAAATATGTACCGGCAGATATTAAAAAAGGAGAGAAAGCCATGAAAAGCTACAGTTATAAAACAAGCGGAACTTGCGCCGCAGAGATATGTTTTGATATCGATGAGGGCGATATTGTGAAAAATGTCAGATTTGTAAAAGGCTGCAACGGGAATACGCAGGGGATATCTCGCCTTGTCGAGGGCATGAAAGCGGACGAGGTAATATCCAGGCTGAAAGGCACAAACTGCAACGGCAAGGGAACGTCCTGCCCGGACCAGCTTGCGCTTGCTCTTGAAGCCGCAAGAGAAGAACGTTTATGATAAACGGTCAATAAACGCATGAAGCATTTTGTAAATTGCGCGCCCGGTTAACGGGTCGTGATTTATTATTAGGAAATACATAAGGTAATTCACTGCAATTTAAAAGCTGACAACGCAAACAGGCTGCGGGTGAGAGTAAACAAACAGCAGATGTTTCGGAAGAGCTTTTATTTCGGATTGGCGATAAAACGCGCGTCGGGGTTGTTGATACCGGAGAAAATGCGCTGTGAGCCGTCGGCGTTGAGAAAGGTCGTGAATGCCGGGACAGGTACGGAATCGGCAAGTCCGAAA
>JAFLUR010000185.1 GCA_022508725.1 Oscillospiraceae bacterium | reverse complement strand
AACACGCGTTTTACTGCGGTTTTCTTCCTTGACTTTCACAGCTTGTTCTTCGCATGAATTATTCAAGATTTAATTGGGGCATCAATATTTATGATGAAAGTGAAACAAGGCGTATTTTCCGGAGGCGAAACGCTGCGTTTTTGAGTATTGCAATGTGACAGTATTTGTCTCAAAGCTACCCCTGACCGCATATCGCCGCTTTATAATTTAATTTGTCAAGAAGCCGCATATCGGTTTTTATGCTTATTCCGGAGGTTGTAAGCATATCGCCCGAAATAGCCGCGTTTGCACCCGATAAAAAACACAGCTCGCCTTTGTCCTCCATAAGTCCGCGTCCTCCCGCAAGACGTATTGACGAGTCGGGGAGAATAAATCTGAATACGGCGCATATACGGCGCATATCATCCGTCGTAAGCTGTTTGTTGTTTTCATAGGGTGTTCCGGGAATGGGATTGAGCATATTTACGGGGATTGATTTTATGCCGAGACCGCGAAGGGTAAAAGCCATTGAAATTCTGTCCTCCTTTGTTTCGCCGAACCCCATAATTCCACCGCTGCATACATCCAGTCCGACGCTCTTTGCCGCTTTTATCGCATTTATCTTATCGTTAAATGTATGCGTTGTTCATATGTTCGGGAAATTCCGCTCGGAGGTTTCGATGTTGTTATGTACTCTCGATACGCCCGCATCCTTTAATTTCGCAAACTGCTTTTCATCGAGAAGCCCGAAAGAAACGCATACCGAAATATTTACCGATTTTTTCAGCTTTCGTATCGTATCGCACATTTGGTCTGTTTCGAAATCGGAAAGTCTGCGTCCCGATGTGACTATGGAATAGCGGAGAATACCGTTTTCCGCATTATACCGTGCTTGTTTTATGACGGTGTCCGTATCGAGCAACGGATATTCCTCCGGGCAGGCGGAGTAATAAGAGGATTGAGCACAGTATTTGCAGTTTTCGGAGCATTTTCCGCTTTTTCCGTTTATGATCGCGCATATATCGAAATCGTTTTTACAGAAATGCTTGCGTATTTCATTTGCGGCATCGCATAATTCTTCAAGCGGAGAATCATATAATTCAAGAGCCTCGCTCTCGGTTATGCAGCCCCCGTCCGAAACCCTGTTTTTCAGCTCGGTAATGTTTGTTGTCATGATTTTAAAATGCCTCCTTTTTTATAATCGGTTTATCCTGCGTTTTTTTATGTACGGGAAGATATTTATTCCTTATCGGTATAATTCTTTTTGCGGCAAAGGCTGCAAGAATACAAGGCAGGACATCACCGGGAAAGGGCATGACGAAGCAGTAAAAAAACAATGCGCGGAATCCGATATTCGTACCGGTATACAGGTGCGATATTAAGAAATAATGAATAATACCGAGTATGTATATAACCGCGATACCTGCGAAAACGGCGCATAAGATACGCTTTAACGACGGCGTTTCGGTATTGTTTGCAACAGCTCCTGTTATATAAGCGCCGGCGGCAAAGCATATCAAATATCCGAACGTAGGCTTTAAAACATACCAAGGTCCCCCGCCCTCGGTGAAAACCGGTATTCCGACAAGTCCCATGGCAATATATACGGATACGCTTGCGGCGCCGAGCTTTCCGCCCAAAAGCAATCCGGAAAGGATTGAGAACAAGGTCTGGAAAGTAATGGGTACAAAAGGAGTGGGTATTCGCATAAACGCTCCTACTGCCATAAGTGCCGCAAACAGCGCGCATAATATCAATTTGACGGTTTTTGTGTTTTTCATGACTTTCGCCTCTTTCGGTGTGAATTTATTTTTGCCGTCCGGAAAGGACAGGGAATTTGAACCTTGTTATAATAATAGCATAAAAGAAACGAATTGTCAACCGTAAATTTTAAAGAAAGGTAAACAATTATAAAAAGATAATAAAACGGATCATTGCTTACCCTCCAAAACCGATTTCCGATAAGCGATGGGACATAATCCGGCAACGGAACGGAATTGTCGGCTGAAATATAATGCGTCGGTGTAGCCTACCGCTGCCGATACGTCCGACACCGACATAAAGGTCGAACGCAGCAGACGGCGCGCGATATTCATACGCACATTCGTATGGTATTGCTGCATTGTCATTTTTCGTTCACGCTTAAAAACAGCAGCCATATGTTTATAGCTCAGATAAAATTCACGCTCCAATACCGATGCCCTGAAAGGCTCTGAGTAATGCTCGGTAAGATAAGCGCATATTTTATCCGACAGACTTTGCGGCTCATTGTCCGCATTGCCGCAGAATGCGATCTCCGTCAGAATATCAAACAGCTTTGAATTGGCATTCCACAGATTCATGGGATCGTTCGAGTAAAAATGATCCGTATATTTTTTCGTCATATACTCAAAACGGCTGTTTTGCAGTCCCGAGAGTTTTTTCGGCAGTTTTATTTCTCTTTCGAATTCAAACCGGATATTCGGCGGTTTGGGGTCGTTGTCATAAAAATGAAAATAATACCATCTGGTTCCCTTTTTTATTTCACGGTTTCCCCAATGATGAATACCGCTTTTCAGAAACAGTATCTCTCCGGGTTTCGCCTCGTAATCGATTCCGTCCTCCGTCACATGGATCGCGCCGTCGGTCACATAGATCAAAACATTAAAATCGGCGATCCTGTTCATATGATAAAAGGGTTCCGTAGCGGCAAGCAGTCCGCACTCCGCGATTACGGGCGGACGTATATTCGATAAGATAATTTCATTCACGATAATCCTCCATATTATTCTGAATATAATCTATTGTTTTATGCTGATATTAAGATTATAATACATATATAAGCAATTGTCAAGATTTATGAAAGGAGAAGAAAACATGAAATCAAACAAATTAACGGCGGTAATATCCGCTTTGTCGATCGCCGTATCGGTATTCACGGCTGTGCCGGTATCCGCAGCAACGGCAATATCGGATTCAAGCGGATTAACCGGGGCTTTTACAGTCGGTGGCGATTACGAGCTTGCCGCGGATATCGCGATTGCAAATGCCGGAATAAGCATTGCCCCGTCAGCGGGAACGCTCAACGGAAACGGGCATACGCTTACAAAGGCTCCATATATGCCGGGAGACGCGATTCTGTACCAAAACTGCGATGGCAATTGGACGTTTTCGAATATTACAATTGACGGCAATAAATCCGACGTTACATTCGGCGATGCGGCGCTGTGGTATATGGCGGGAACGGTCAGGTTTGATAACGCTGCGATACGGAATTTCAGAACGTCCTTGGCAAATCGTTATGCGATAAACTGCAACGGCACCGCAAATATGACATTAAACAATGTTATATTTACCGGCAATGAAAACACGGCGGCTGTCACGGAATCGCCCGATGTATATATAGACGGCGGAACGCTGCATCTTTCGGGGAAAACATCGGCGAATGTTTATTATGCGGGCGGCTCGATAGACATATCGAATCTTACCGGCGGATGTGATATTACGATCACCGCAAGCGACCCGGATAAGTATAAATCACTTACCGCTATGACGCCTCCCGCATCTGTTAAAATGACCGCCGATTCCGCCGATAGATCCGTGAGCTTTGAAAGCTCCGGTGTTGAATGGGCAATAAGCGCTGAACGCTCAAAAGCGGTTGACGGAACAGTTACGGTATATGCTTCGGTTTCAAATTTTACGGATACGGATAAAGAGGTTACCGTTTCAGCCGCGGCATATGATGAAAACGGCGAACTTGTTTCGTATAACGACGATACGGCAGCCGCGGCGGCAAATGCCGTAACAAAGATTGAACTGATGCTTGAAGCATCGGATAACGACATAATAAAAGTCAGGCTGTCGGATGACTCGGCTCAGCTTAAGGAGGAATTAACCGTGACGAAAATAAAAAACGAAGGCTTATCGCTTTTCTACGATTTTGAAAATCCCGCAGACACAGCCTCGCTCATTTACGGCGGCGCAGCGGTTGAGAGCGGAAAAGGAATTTCCGGAAGGGGTCTTGTGTTTGACGGCTCAAGCGGCTATATGCAGCTACCGAACGGCATAATAACCGATAATATGACGATCATGGCATGGGTTAGGACCGAAAGGATCCAAGATTGGGCAAGACTGTTTGATTTCGGCTCAAGCGATTCAAACTACTTTTTCTGTTCTCCGTCAAACGGACGCGTCGAATCATGCGTAAACGGAATAAAGGATACAATGGATTTCACAGCCTTTGCAAATACCGGGATATGGGAACATTATGCGATAACAAGAACGGCAGACCATGTTCGGCTCTACCGCAACGGCGAGCTTGTAAGCGAGGCGGTTTGCGGCAATCCGATAACGGGAATAACCGAATCAACAAACTATATGGGAAAGTCGCACTACAGCTCCGATAAATATTTCTGCGGTTCAATGGATGAGATCAAAATATACAATAAAATTTGTACGGCGGACGAGATAAAGGAAACATATGAAGAATACGCGTCAAAGCTCAGCGCCGACGCGGCATACAAGGACTATGCCGCGCTCAATCTCGGAACGACCGAGCTTACAGGCGGAACAATTCTTCCCGCAAAGGGTGGAAACGGCAGCGATATCTCATGGATAAGCTCCGACAGCGGCGCGATCGGTTCGGGTATGGCAATAAATGCACCCGCGGCAGGTGAAGCCGATAAACGCGTGACGCTTACCGCGACGGTCAAAAACGAAAACACGGTATATACAAAGAATTTTGACGTGACTATCCTCGCCGCCCCGTCGATTACCGGGCTTTCGGATTACTCTATGACGGACGTTGAAATGAAAGATGATTACCTCATAAACGGTACCGAACTTATGGCTGATTACCTGAAGGATTTTGATATTGACAAATTAGCCGCCGGTTTCCGACGTACAGCCGGTCTTTCGGTAACATCCGATACCTACGGCGGTTGGGAAA
>JAFLUR010000184.1 GCA_022508725.1 Oscillospiraceae bacterium | reverse complement strand
GTATGCTTCTCTGGTAAGATCGTTTCCTTTGCTTTCCTCCTCGCCGTTGCTGACCAGACCGACTCTCGGATTTTCTTTGCCCATTACATTTTTCATATATATATTTCCCATGATCGCAAACTGAAGAAGATTTTCTCCGCGGCACACCGTATTTGCCCCCGCATCCATAAGCAGGACCTCGCCTCCGTATGCCGGAAGTATGGTGGCAAGTGCCGGACGTGATATACCCTTTATTCTTCCCACAATCAAAAGTCCCGCGGCAAGCAATGCTCCCGTACTGCCCATAGACAGCATTGCATCGCCTTTGCCCTCTTTAAGCATGTTTGCCGCAACAACCACGGACGCATCCTTTCGGCTTTTTACAGCCTTGACCGGTTCATCGTAATTTGATATAACGTCTTCACAATGAGCTATTGAAATCTTTGATTTGTCGTAGCTGTATAACTCAAGCTCTTTTTCAAGCACATCGGTTTTTCCGACCAAAACTATATCGATACCAAGTTCATTCACGGCCTTAACGCCTGCCGCCGTCTGAACCTGAGGTGCATTGTCTCCTCCCATTGCATCTATTATTAATTTCATCGAATGCCCCCTTAGTATAATCTATTTTTCCGATATATTTTCCGAAACCTCAAGCATAAATTTGCCTCTGAACACATCATTCATATTTGATTTGATTTTTACCCACACTATATATTCATTGTCCTTGACCCTTTTGACTTCCGATCGGGCGATCAGCTTTTCTCCGGCCTTTACATTGGTAAAATACTTGACATTTGCGACCTTTATAAGCGTAACCTTTGCGCCGAGCACATTCATGGCGGTATTTTCCGCAAATGCGAAAATTTCCTGACCCTTTACGATATCCGTTCCGCTCCACGTCATAATTTCTTTTGTTTCAAGCACGGAAACCGCATCATGCATGGGATTGATGTCAATTACCTCCGGGCTTATCTTTTCGGCGTTATATCCGTCCTTTGCCATCATTTTGACTCTTTCCCTGTACTCCGATATTCCCAGTTCTGCGCGGTCAAAACGGATGGTGGCGACGCTCACGGAAAAATCCTTTGCCAGCTCCTCATCCTTTAAAAACGGATTTTGCCTTATTTTCTCGGCAAGAAGTACATGACGCTGTTTCTTTATACTCTCCCTGTTCATGTATGATCCCTCTTTCCACAATCCTTTTCCGTAATTACCATACATTTTTCGACAACGGATTATGACATCTTACCCGTTATTAAGACCAAGTCATAAATCCGACACATATATATTATATATAAACATCACTTCCATTGCAAGAGTTTTTTTTCATTTTTTATATAAACACCGAAAAATTGTATATATTAAACAAAAACAGAACGGCATTTTATAACATATGCCATTCTGTTTGAAAAAAACAACCGGTATCACTTATGTTCATCGGCGCTCTTTGCACAGCCGCTGCAGCAGCCCGTGCATCCCGTTGCCGGAACTTCTTCGCCCATTTTCCTTTTATAATCGCTTATAGCCGCATGAATTGCCTCCTCTGCCAACACCGAGCAATGTATTTTTTCGGGCGGCAGTCCGTCCAGTGCTGTCATAACCGCCTTATTTGTAAGAGCGAGAGCCTCGTCAACGGTTTTGCCCTTTACCATTTCGGTAGCCATTGAGCTTGTTGCAATAGCTGCGCCGCAGCCGAATGTTTTAAATTTAACATCTTTAACAATATTATCCTCGATATCCATATATATCTTCATAATATCGCCGCATTTTGCATTTCCGACCTCTCCGACGGCATTGGCGCCCTCTATTTCACCGACATTCCGCGGATTTGCAAAATGATCCATAACCTTTTCGCTGTACATAGCAACACATCCTCCCCATTATTTTATTTTTCAATATTCTCGTATAAAGGCGACATATCACGAAGCCGCTGTATTATCGGCGGAAGAACCTCCAGAACATAATCAACCTCTTCATCGGTTGTAAACTCACTGACACTCAATCTTAACGAACCGTGAGCGATCTCATGCGGAAGTCCTATCGCAAGCAGTACATGGGACGGGTCGAGAGAACCCGACGCGCAGGCGGAACCGCTTGACGCGCATATACCTTTCATATCCAAAAGCATAAGTATGGATTCGCCTTCAATATATCTGAACGAAAAATTAACATTGTTGCACAAACGCAGATCTCCCGAAGGACCGTTGAGCCGGCAGTAAGGAATACGTTCCTTTATTCCGTTTATCAACCTGTCCCGCATCATTCTCATCTTTTCCGTATTCTTATCCATATCGCGCACCGCGATTTCAAGCGCAGACGCAAATCCGACAATACCCGCGGTATTCTCGGTTGCCGCTCTCTTTCCGCGCTCCTGTCCGCCGCCGTGAATAAGATTGTCTGTTTTTACTCCGTTGCGTATATAGAGCATTCCCACGCCTTTCGGTCCGTGAAACTTATGTGCGGAAAGCGACATCATATCCACGCCGAGCTCTTTTACATCAAGCGGCATATGTCCCCCCGCCTGAACCGCATCGGTATGGAAAATCACTTTTTTTTCCTTTGCAATTCCGGCTATCTCCTTTATCGGCTGAATTGTGCCGATCTCGTTATTCACCGTCATAATCGAAATAAGTATCGTTTTATCGGTAATTGCCGATCTTACATCATCGGGATCGACTCTTCCGTTTTCATCTACCGGAAGATATGTCACCTCAAAACCGTGTTTTTCAAGATATTCACATGACGAAAGTACCGCATGATGCTCTATGCTTGATGTTATTATATGATTTCCTTTATCTTTATAAGCCGACGCCACTCCTTTGATTGCCCAATTATCCGACTCACAGCCGGACGCCGTAAAATATACCTCGTTCACAGACGCACCTATAAGTTCGGCAACCTTTCTGCGCGCCTCGTATATTGCATTCTGCGCCTTTCTGCCGGTCTCATAAAATTTTGACGAACCGTTTCCGAATATATCGGTAAAATACGGCATCATCTCTTCAAGAACCTCACGTCTTAAACAGGTTGTCGCATTATTATCCATATAAACCGACTCAGCCATTTAAGCAACATCTCCTTTTTAATAACTAATAATTACCGGACCTCACCGGAAAATGCGGAAACACCGAATTGACCTGTATATTTTGTCCCGGACAAAACAGACCGGCAATGTTTCCCGGGATTTCCGATAAGGTCTGCCGGAAAAACAAAACCCGTTTCCCGGTTTGCATATTGAACAAATCATTGACTCAACATATCCGGAATTTATTTCCCGGTTTTATTTTATAACATATATTTCGTTTTGTCAATACGAATAAGCAAATTTATACTAAAATAATGCAGAATATATTCCGCTGCGAAGTATTGCGGCTGTTTCCTCGGCGCTTTTGCCGCAGCAATTCACAAGCAGGATACCGAAAGAGTCGTTCTCTCCGTATCCGCCGTATTCCGTTGCCGCATTGCTTATTGCGGAAATGTCAATGTTTCTGCTGTATACAAGCGCGTCCACACTGCCGATGTACTCACCGTATACAACCGTATTAAAACCCATTTTATCTATCTTTTCTCTTATATCGTCCAAACCCTTTTCAAATGCAACAACCATAAAAACCTCCCGATAATACTTCCCGCCGACGCATATTTTTTTTGTAAACACACCGATTTTTCGTATTTAGTATACCGGGGATTTTTTTTCTTATACATCAACAAATACGGACGAAGTGTATTCTCCGCCCGCCTCCGTTTTGTTTAAAGCGGAATATATATCTGACACACGGCTTTCCTGCCCGAGCATTTCCTTGAAATCCGCCGCCTTGGTTATTATCGGGATACGCGCCGTTCTTTTCATGACGGACAGCGCCGCCGCCCCCTTTTTATTCATTGCAAGGACCCTTATATATGACGGTATTTTTATGTCATTTTTTTTTATTCCCAAAATCGCCGAAATGATAATTCTGCGTATTCTTGCCCTTGAATATCTTTTGGTACATACTCTGTTCACAATACCGTCAATGCCGTTTTCGGTGCACGCCGCTTTATATATGCGGTTTTCGATACCCTCCGAAACATCATTTATCTCCGAAATATATCCGGCTCCGTATCTTCTCAGGAGATACAAAATAATATCGTCCGCCGAGTCCGGACGGCACACAGGCGCATTTTTAAAAAGCCCCGCACATTTATGCGGCATAAACTCATCCGCATTTTTTCCCGAAACGATCATATCTCTTATCAGCGACGCGCTTGCGTATCCGCCGCATACGGTCATTCCGTCATGCTCCGTGTTTATCCGCTTTATTGTATCGGGAACAATACCGCTCCCCATCCGTTTCAGTGCCTTTACATACTCAACGGCGAGAATATTGTTTGGCTTTGAAATAATATCCGCATCCGTCATTCCGCCGTATGCCGCCTCCCTTGCCGCCGAATATCCGTATCCTTTATCAAGCAATTCACGAATTTTACGCGAAACCGCCGGCGGCTCGTCAAGCATCAATTCCGCCGCGCTCTCTATTTTGTCAAGATTTCCGCATTCCGAACCGAAATAAAGAGAATCTACACACCCGCAGGCATCGAGAATATATACACCTCCGTAAGCAAAGGTTTCGGCGTTGTTCACCGCATATTCGACCGGCAGTTCAAGAACAAGATCGACGCCTCCGTACACCGCCGCCCTTGCTCTTGTAAATTTATCATATATCGCCGGCTCGCCGCGCTGAACGAAATTCCCGCTCATCACCGCCGCGCACACATCATTTTCTTCCTTTATTCCGCTTACAATATAGGCGTGACCGTTATGAAAAGGATTAAATTCCGCAATAACCGCGCCTATTCTCATATAAGCACCCATGTATCAAACCATTTAAGCCAGTTCTTAACATATTCAACGCTTACCGGGCGTCCCGAAAGCACGGGAGAGAACATAATCAACATCACGACCGC
>JAFLUR010000183.1 GCA_022508725.1 Oscillospiraceae bacterium | reverse complement strand
ATTGAAACACATTGACTTCACCGGGATCTCCCAAACCTATAGGTTCGCTTCTGTAAAGAACGGTCTTTTCATTTTCCGAGGTCTTGATATTTTCACATACAGGTTCATATGTAACGATGGATTTCAGATTACCGGCGGTAATAACGTCTGTCGGAATAAGGCTGTATACAGGAACGGGAGTGGATGAGGGTGAACCCTTTCTTCCGTTTTCATTGCCTTTGCATGAGCAAAGCACAAATGATGCGATTATTACCGCACAGACAAAAATGATAAATTTATTTTTCCAAAACTTATTTTTCAATTTTCTGCCTCCTTAGAGCCTGTTTAGTATCTTCAAATCATCATCTTTTTGGCGTCTTTTCCCGCCGGTTTTGCACAAAATTCTTGAAATACACAAAGTATTCTTGCGAATTTTGCACTTTGCCGGCAGAAAAATCTGACGATCTCAGATACTGAATAGGCTCTTAAATTGCCCTGATCAGGGGCTCTTTTTTGGGTGCTTAAAAAATATGATTTAAACCGGCAGCCCGGCATCAAGGTTATTTACCGGATTTCTTGGCAATGACCTCTTTTGCATTTTTAACGATATTGGCGGCGGTAAGACCGTATTCTTCAAAAAGTTGAGCGGGTTTGCCCGATTTTCCGAAACGGTCCGTTCCTATGATATTTACCGGAACGGGATGGTTTTTGCATACAACCTCTGTTACCGCGCTTCCGAGTCCGCCCATTATATAATGTTCCTCCACGGTTACAACGGCGCCTGTTTCCTTTGCCGCCTTTGTGATAATATCTTCATCGATCGGTTTTATTGTATGAATATTTATAACTCTTGCCTTTATTCCTTCGGCGGAAAGCATTTCCCGGGCTTTAAGAGCCTCTCCTACGGGAAGACCTGTTGCGATTATGGACACATCGCTGCCGTCTGTGAGCTGAACGCCCTTTCCGAGTTCAAATTTATAATCCGCCGGATTGACATCGTCAACGGCAAGTCTGCCGAATCTGAGATAAACGGGACCGTCATGGTCTATTGCCGCTTTAACGGCGAATCTTGCTTCAATATCATCGGCGGGATTGATAACGACCATTCCGGGAATTGAACGCATAAGCGCCAGATCTTCAAGGCACTGGTGCGACGCGCCGTCCTCACCTACCGATATTCCGGCATGAGTGGCGCCTATCTTTACATTAAGACCGGGATAGCCTATGGAATTCCGCACCTGTTCAAATGCGCGTCCCGCCGCAAACATTGCAAAGGTCGATGCAAAAACGGTTTTTCCGCATGAAGCAAGACCTGCGGCTACACACATCATATCAGCTTCCGCTATACCGCAGTTTATAAATCTGTCGGGATATTCCTTTTTGAACATATCTGTTTTTGTCGATTTTGAAAGGTCTGCGTCAAGAACAACGATATTTTCATTGCTGCCGTATTCGACCAACGCCGCGCCGTATGATTCTCTTGTTGCTTTTTTTGCCATTATAAACTCGCCTCCAAATCTTTTATCAAAGCGTCAAGCTCCGAAACAGCCAAATCATACTGTTCTTTATTGGGAGCCGCGCCGTGCCATGCCGCATTGTTTTCCATGAACGATACATTCTTGCCCTTTATCGATTTCATAATTACCGCCGTGGGCTTGCCTTTTGTTTCTTTGGCTTTGTTTACGGCATCGAGAAGAGAATTGAAATCATGAGCATCAGCTGTAATTACATTCCAGCCGAAGGCTTTGAATTTTTCATCTATCGGAGTCGGATTCATGACCTTTGTTATATCGCCGTCTATCTGCAGACCGTTGTTATCTATAAACACGGTGAAATTATCAAGCTTGTAATGAGCCGCAAACATTGCCTGTTCCCATACCTGACCCTCTTCAAGCTCGCCGTCGCCGAGAACGGCGTATACTCTGTAGTCTTTTTTATCAAGCTTACCCGCAAGAGCCATTCCTCCGGCGACACTGACGCCTTGTCCCAAAGAGCCGGTTGACATATCAACGCCCGGAACCTTGCCGAGAACGGGATGTCCCTGAAGATAGCTGTCTGCGTGACGAAATGTTTTCACATCATCGACGGGGAAATAACCTCTTTCCGCGAGAGTGCCGTAAAGCGCGGGAGCGCAGTGACCTTTTGAAAGGACAAAACGATCACGATCCGGATCGGTCGGATTTTTAGGGTCGATATTCATGACCTCAAAATAGAGAAGAGTAAGAAGATCCGAAACGGACAGTGAACCGCCCGGATGTCCCGATGCCGCCGAGTAAACGGCTGTCAGCGCATTTTTACGAACCTTGTTTGCGATTATCGAAAGTTCGGTAATTCTTTGTTTGTTCATTAAACATTCCTCCTGAAAAATTTTTATATATACATTATTGATGTAACTGTTGATGTGCCGGGCTATGTATCGACGCGCTGTCATAAGCGCGTCTCATTATTTCCTCGGTTCTTTCAAAGTTTTTCGAAAGATAAAGATAACCCACAAGAGCCTCAAAGCCTGTTGCAAAGCGGTAATCGGAAATATCCGCGTTTTTGGGCGACGTATGCGGTTTTGCGTTTCGTCCTCTCTTGAATACGGTCAGTTCCTTTTCCGAAAGATGGTCCGTAAGCGATTTTACGGCTTCCGCCTGTGCCGATGCCTTCACAAATTCGGTGGAAAGCCTGTGCAGCTTTGCCGGCGGCATATCGGCATGCTCGCTCATTATTCTTGAACGGACATATACTTCATAAACCGCGTCTCCTATATAGGCAAGAGACAGTGCCGAATATTCCTGCGGATTTTTGTTATACTCGATATTAAACATATATTTCTCCCGTATTTAATCAAAATCGACGCTTGCATACGTTTCTTCCGGTTCTTCTATATGAAATATGTCAACAAGCAGCCGCTTACCGTCCGTATCGAGGAAGGTATATCTTGCGTAGAATTCGGGGTTTTCTTCTTTATCGAGCGCGTCAAAATCAATTTGTGCGTCCGGGTCGGGCGTTATTCCGTATGCTTTGAGCTTTTCCTTATAAATATCGATCTCGGGCAGAAAATCAACATCCGCCTGAATAATTCCGTCACGTCGGAGGACCGGAACAAATTCATCCGCTTCTCCTGTCTGATATCTGAATTCTCTCCATCCGGTATCCATATTTTTCAGTCCTTTCTTTTGAAAATTAAAGAGAACAATTACGGTTCTCTCAGAGTCTGTTTCCGCATCCTCCGATCATCATCTTTTCGGCATATTTTCCCTCCGGCTTTGCCCCGAATTTTTGAAATACACAAAGTATTCCCGCAAATTTCGTGCCGGCAGGAAAATCCGACGATCGAAGGAATACCGAACAGGCTCTTATTATAATTATTGATTATTATTGAATTATTATTAAATTATTTTGAAATGCTCCATTTGACTCCGTTCGGAGTGTCCTCAAGTATCACATTCATACTTTTGAGCTTATCTCTTATTTCATCGGCTTTTGCCCAGTTTTTGGCGACTCTTGCATCGTTTCTCTCCTCGATAAGCCGTTCTATCTCCTCGTCGAGTGAATCTTCTTTTTCTTTAAGAAACAATCCGAGAACGCTTCCCAATGATTTTATCGTCGATATTGTGTTTTCTATGGACGGACAGCTCTGTAAGACGCTTTTTCCCAAAAACTCGGTATTCGCATATTTTACAAGCTCGAATACGGCGCCTATGGCTCCCGCAGTGTTGAGATCGTCATCCATGGACGCTTTGAATTTTTCCTTTGTTTCGGATATTTTTGCTTCCGCCCCGGGATTCGGCTCATAGATCAGGGTGTCGTTTTTGAGGATAAAATCAAGATTATCGAGGCAGGTGTAAATTCTGTTGAGCGCGGTTTCCGCCTGCCGCATAAGCTCGTCGCTGAAATTGATTGGATTTCTGTAATGCGCCGAAAGCATAAAATAACGTATTACCTCATAATCGTATTTTTTCGCTATATCGCGCACGGTAAAGAAATTTCCGAGCGACTTGCTCATCTTTTGATTGTCTATGTTGATATATCCGTTGTGCATCCAGTACTTGGCGAACGGTTTTCCGTTTGCGGCTTCGCTCTGCGCAATTTCATTTTCGTGATGCGGAAATATCAAATCCTGCCCGCCGCTGTGGATATCTATTGTCTCGCCGAGATATTTATACGCCATTGCCGAACATTCGATATGCCAGCCGGGGCGTCCCGCACCCCACGGACTGTCCCATGCCGGCTCACCGGGCTTTTGCGATTTCCACAAAGCAAAATCCATGGCGTCTCGTTTTTGTTCCCGGTCGCTTGCGGACAGTCTTTGACTTGCGCCGGCTCTCAGATCCTCCAGCGACTGTTTTGAGAGCTTGCCGTATTCGGCGAACATTTTTGTCGAAAAATAAACATCTCCGTCAATGTTGTATGCAAAGCCCTTTTCCTCAAGCTTCTTTATAATATCGATAATGCAGTCGATATTTTCGGTGGCTCTCGGATGAACGGTCGCCTTTTTTATTCCGAGAGGAACCGAATCGGTGAAATATTCGCCTATAAAGCGGTCGGCAAGCTCGCTTACCGTGATGTTTTCATCGTTTGCCCGTTTGATCATTTTATCGTCGATATCGGTAAAATTCTGAACAAATTTCACCTTATAGCCGATATATTCGAGATATCTTCTCAAAGTATCGAATATTATAAACGGTCTTGCGTTTCCGAGATGAAAATAATCGTAAACGGTCGGACCGCATGAATACATTTTCACCTCATTTTTATCAATGGGAATGAATTCTTCTTTTTTTCTTGTTAAAGTATTATAAATTTTCATAAAATATTACCTCGTTACACGACTGTAAATTATCCCCGGCAATGCCTTATATTCATTATATATGAAAAAGGGAAAAAAAACAACCGTATTTTTAAATTTTATTTTTATTTTTTACTAAAGCATTTGAAATTTTCATTTATATATGTTATAC
>JAFLUR010000182.1 GCA_022508725.1 Oscillospiraceae bacterium | reverse complement strand
CGTAAAGCAATTCGTTATAATCCATGCCGAAAATACTACGGGATTTTTTGTTATTATGCCGATTGCATTGAATAACAAAATGTGGTACAATAAATGCGATAAGTTTTAACGATTGAGAGCCGGCGGTTGAATAATATGATAATAAAAAACATAAAAAATTTTATAAAGAATGAAACTGTACTGAGTATTGCCGTTATTTTATCGGTTATATCGTCATTTATCGTAACACCCGATGCGCAATATTCAAGCTATGTTGATTTCCGGACGATTGCGCTGCTGTTCTGCCTCATGGCGGTAATGGCGGGTCTGCAAAATACCGGAGTATTCGGTGTTTTGGCTGAAAGCCTGCTGAAAAAAACGCACGGATTAAAAAGCCTAAGCTTTATATTGGTTATGCTGTGTTTTTTCTTTGGTATGCTGATAACAAACGATGTCGCACTTATCACATTTGTGCCTTTTACCGTTACGGTGCTGGATATGCTCGGTGAGGATATCAAACATAAAAATATAATACCCATAGTCGCAATGCAGACGGTCGCGGCAAATTTGGGCAGTATGCTTACACCGGTCGGAAATCCTCAAAATTTGTATTTACATGGAATTTCGGGACTCGGGATCGGTGAATTTATGTCAATCATGATGCCGTACACAGCGGTTTCGTTCATACTCTTGACGGTATGGTCGCTGTTAAGAAAAAACACCGGTGTCGATATAACATTTGACGGTACAAGAAATATCACCGAAAAAGTAAGGGCGGGAATATATGCGTTTATGTTTGTGCTGTGTCTGCTGACGGTTTCCCGTCTGATCGATTACAGGATCACATTGATAATCATTATAACATTGACGGCGGTCACGGATCGCTCTGTTTTTGCAAAGGTCGATTATACATTGCTCCTAACATTTATCGCTTTCTTCGTTTTTGTGGGAAACACCGGCAGAATACCTGTATTTAACAATTATATAAAGCACGTTATTGACGGACGTGAGTGCGTTACGGGGATTTTGTCGAGTCAGATTATAAGCAATGTCCCGGCTGCTTTGCTCCTTTCGGGGTTTACCGATAATTTGAAGCCGCTCATTATCGGTGTGAACCTGGGAGGGCTGGGAACTCTCATAGCATCAATGGCGAGCCTGATCTCGTTTAAATTTATCGGACATGAGAATAAAGCGCTGAGGGGTAAATATCTGCTGTATTTTACAGCGGCAAATATCGTCTTTCTTGCCGTGTTGGCGGGAATTTACCGGATTGCGGAATAATTTTTGCAATACAAAGAAATCATAATACAAGCATCGGTACAAGGAAAAACAGTCGAGCTACCCATATGCGGAGGTGCGGATAACTCTACGGTTAAGTATATAAATGATTTATATATTTATATAAAAATAAAATCTATGAAAAAAGAAGAAAACGGGCGTAAATCGTTCAAAACAAGATCGGAGGAAATAAAAATGAATGAAGTATTGAAAACAATGGCAAAGCGCAGCTCTGCACGGGCGTATACCGATGAAAAGCTGACGGATAATGAAATAAAGGCGTTAATTACGGCGGCGTTGCAGGCGCCTACCGCAAGAAATATGCAGGAGGTACACGTTTCCGTTGTTGATGGGGATAATCCGATATTAAAGGAGATAGACACCCTGTGCAAATCCGGAATGATCGCAAATTCCCCGGATGAGGAAACAAAGGCAAGAATTGAAAGCAATCCGAATAATTTTTACTACGGTGCGCCGACGGTGTTTATTCTCAGCGCGGATAAGGATTTTAAGTGGAGCAAATTGGATTCGGGTATAGCGGCGGAAAATATTTCTCTTGCCGCCGAATCGCTGGGACTCGGAAGCCTTATAATCGGAATTATCGATGATACCTTAAGGGGTGAAAAAAAGGATTATTTTGCAAAGGTTCTGCATTTTCCGGAAAATTTCGAGTTTGCGATAGCCGTCGCGGCAGGTCATAAAAATACCGAAAAAGAGCCGCATAAAATTGATTTTGATAAGTCTGTAAGCTTTGTATGAAACCGGGTCGGCGTACAGTATTCACCGTACCGTAAAACACCCATACCCACATCATCGGTTCTTTGAAGATGTGGGTATGGGTGTTTTTTTGTTACCGATAAATCCGTTGCGTTCGATGATGAGATTTCCGGCACATCCGAACGGCAAAAATAATCCGACAAAATAATTATGGGAGTATTTTTATAAGAGATCATTTTTTCTTTTAAAGGTACCGGTAAAAATGCACGAAAACCGCAGTATTACTGCGGTTTTCGTCTGCATCACTTTATAATGCCGTTTTGGCGGACGAGGTGGGATTCGAACCCACGTGCCGGTGTTACCGACAAACTGATTTCGAGTCAGCCCCGTTATGACCACTTCGATACCCGTCCGTATAAAAATCATTTGAGATGTCCGAAAATATTGAAATTTTTAAAATCAACATCTGCAACAAATAATATTATAGCACACAGTACCGGTTAAGTCAAGTATTATTTTTAAATAATATACAAATAATTAAGGAAACGCCTGATAAATCAATAATACGGAACTGTTTAATAAAACAAACCGCAAAATCATTCCGGCTTTGGAGGTCAGTCGAAAGACTACGCAAAAACAAACTGTACCAAAAGCATATAGCAAATTGTTCCGCTGAGGACGGAAAGTAAGGTGTTGTGCTTCCATTTGTGTAAAACCGCCACAAGCACCACGGCTGTTATTTCCGGAATTCCATGGGCTTTTCCGAGGAAATCAATATCCTTCAGACAGTATATCACAAGCATTGCGACAATGGAATAAGGGAGAACCTCCCCAAGGTATACTATAGGCTTCGGTGTGTTTTTCGAAAACAAAAGAAACGGTATAAACCGAAGCATTATCGTAATACCTGCCATAATTGCAATTAAAACGAGAGATTGACTTGCACTTATCATAAACAGTTACCTTCCTTCCGCATCTTATTCCGTAAAAGAAACAATCCTATGACATTGCCTGTCATGGAAGGTATCAAAAAGTTATCCGCACCAAAGACAATCAAACAAACCGTAGATACAGCCAGTCCCAAAATTGCAGGTAAATGCTGTTTATTCTTTTCCCACTGCTCCACAAAAATAACAACAAACAAAGCAGTCATTGAAAAATCAATCCCCATTGAATTAAAGGAAAGCGTATTTCCCAGGAATGCACCGAAAAAGCTGCCGAAAATCCAGTAGAACTGATTCATAAGGCTTAAAATAAAAATATAATTTTTCTTATTCACACCCGGAGGAAGATCGGAGTCGGAGCATACAATGGAATATGTTTCGTCGGTCAAGCCAAAAATTGCATACCATTTACGCCATCCCATATCACGGTAGCTGTCAATCATGGAAATACCGTAAAATATGTGTCTTGCATTTACCATAAGAGTCATCAGTGCCGTAGATATAACGGATGCACCGCCGGCGAGAAGATTTACGCCTACATACTGCATAGACCCTGCATAAATCGTTATACTCATTAAAATTGCCCACCAAAACGAATAGCCCTTTGAGCTTAAAAGAACGCCGAATCCCGTACCGAGCGCTGTGTAACCCGCCATTACCGGCAGGGATTTTAAAAAGGCATACTTTACGGTTGCTTTATTCATTACTTTCATCCTTACAAAAAATAGTCAATATTAATAATATCACATATTGCCTGAAAATTCAATACACAAGACAATTTTTTCACGGAAATTCTCTGCGGCTTCGGTAAATATATTTTACGTTTCGCGTTAAAATATGTTTAAAGGAGTTGAAGCTGCAATGAAAAAAACAACAGCCGTTATAATACTCTGCATATTTTCAGTGCTCGGCTGCGCATCGGGATATAAAATATTTCGAATTCTTCATGAATACAGAGACGGGGAAAATTCCTATGAAGAGCTGAATAAGTACGCTCTGCCGCCGTTAATCGATAATAATTCCGACAATGCCGGCAATGACGGCAATGACGGTACGGATAATGATGATAATGGCAGTGATAATACGGATAATGAAGATACGGCGTCCGGACGGACAAGCGTCGATTTTGAGAAACTGCGCGATATCAATGCCGACACAGCGGCATGGGTACGCATAGACGGACTCGCTATAGATTATCCGATAGTACATGGCGAGGATAACGAATATTATTTAACTCACCTTTTTAATAAAGAACAAAACGGCGCAGGATGTATTTTTTTAGATTACAGGAACGCCGCGGACTTTTCAGACCGAAACAGCGTTATATACGGGCATAATATGAAGAACGGCTCCATGTTTTCGGAACTCGGCGCCTACAAAAGTCAATCATTCCGCGACGAACACCGTAGTTTTGGGCTCTTTACTCCGCAGGGTAATTATGTAATTGAAATATTTGCCGGATATACGACCGATTCGCAGGATAGGGCGTGGGATACGGAATTTGACGATGATGCGGATTTTGAAGAATGGATAGACGAGAGAATTCAAAAATCCGTCTTTCATTCCGATTCGGCGCCGTCGCCTTACGATAAGATACTGACGCTTTCGACTTGCAGCTATGAATTCGACAATGCGAAATTCGTACTTTTCGGAATAATAAGAGAAAACAATTGACATTATCGCTCCCACGATCGACTCTTGAATTTTTCTGTTTGCTCAAGCCGTGGAATTCCGCGTAACAAAACCTTGGTCCGACCGTGAAACTTCGTTTTGCCGCTCACCCATGCAACCGGGAAAACACACGTTTTACTGCGGTTTTCTTCAAAGAATTTCATAAGAAATTCCTTGACTTTCGCAAGAAAGCTCTTCTCATAAATTATTCAAGACTCAGGGAAACACCGAATAAATCAAATATCAAAAAATAATTCGGCACCGCTTTCGTAAATTATTTTTTGATTGCCTTTAAGAGCCTGTTTAGTATTCCTCCAATCGTTGGATTTTTGAGTGGATTTTTCT
>JAFLUR010000181.1 GCA_022508725.1 Oscillospiraceae bacterium | reverse complement strand
TTGGCTAATGATATAGGCGCTGTTGTTCTCGCGGTAAATAATGCTGTGGAGAAGGTTAGGACACTCTGCGGCAAAGGCGATCTTGACTTAGACAATCTCCTTGATTATGCAGAGGATATGGAAAAAACAATCAAGAATAATGCCGGTAACGGAAAGAAAGTATACAATATCATATTTGATTTCTGCGCTGAGCTGTATTCAAGATTTGAAAATGATATCGATAAGATCAACGGCACCAAGATTTCAACAAACGATGTAGTTGCCATTTACAACCGCGAATATGATTTTGACAATACAAAAGATGAGCCTTCAAGCTCGCAAAAGACAGCTCTTGACAATGCCGTAAAGAAGCCGGATCAGATTACGAAAAGTGATCTCGATAAGATTATCGGATATTCGGACTCGAACGTTAAAACAGATAAAGATCTCGTTGTTGTATATCAGGACGCTGTTTCCGAATTGGTAAAGAATATCGGTTATGATACAAGCTCTAAGAGCGACGCGTCAAGACTTGCCGATGATGTGGCTTGTGTTGTGGAAGTTGCAAATGAGTCTATCGACAAAGTGCTTGAGCTTGCAAAAGCAGGTAATCTCAATGCTGATACGCTGCTTGGTTTCAAGAGCGAAATCGATTCCATTATCGACAGCACAGCATCTTCTGCCAATAAAGCGGAAGTTAAGAACGCGGTCAATGATTTTGCGATTGCATTGTATGGAAAGCTTGACGGTAAACTCTCCGAGATCAACGGCAATGCGGATTTGACTGTGGAGAAGCTTCTTGAGTTCTATAACGCGAACAAGTAATTTTTGAAATTATTTATCAATCTTAAATTTAGTTTATAAAGAATTGTTATATAGGAAGTCTGTTTTAGGCTTCCTATATTTTATAACAGAACGAAATATTTATGGTGGTTATAAATACGGAAACACCGGTTTAAAGAAAATATTCGCGGAAAAATATATGCTTTTCCAAAGTACGGGCAACTCAATCGCACTGTTTTTCCGCCGCTTTTGACGAATTGTTTTTGATTTATTCGGTGTTTCCTTATATGAAAGGAATAGTTATGGCAGAGAAAAACAGAACCCGAAAAAAAGGCACCCTAAAAAAAGTCACCGCAGTCATTATATCGGTTATAATCGTATTGTCGCTGTCCGCGGCGGGGATGTATCAATTTTATTTTAAACCGAAATATGCCGATAAAATAATCGAAGCTGCCGATAAAATTCTTGAAAACAAAGAGGTTCAAGAATTGCTTGAAAGCGAAGAGGTTAAAAAAATTCTTGAAAGCAGCGAAATAAAGGATCTTCTCGAAAACGACAAACCGGAGCAATCACAGATCCAAAACATCCTTGAAAATGAAGATGTCAAGAATATTATCGACTCACAAACAAATACTTCACAACCGGCAAATACGGAACAGTCAGCCGGCAGCGACCGGAACTATCCTCCCCCGGATGCGGGTTCGGTTGTAATACCGGGAAAAGGTGATTTGTCCGGAAACACACAAATCCCCGGGGATTCCGACGTATCCGATAACACCGGCACAAACGCAGCCTCTTCACCGCCGATTGAGCAAACAGCCTCTCCCGACAAAAATGCGTCCGACAATTCGCAAATATCCCCGAAAGATATGGCTGACGGCATGAAAATAGCCGCAAAAATCGATATGGGCAGAATAAAGGGACTTACCTCCGACAGTGCAACACCCGAAGAAAGACGAAAATCCATCAATTATATAAAAGATACTTTGACCGATGAGGAAATCGCAAAGGCGCTTATACTTATGTCAAAATATAAAAATTCGTTAAAGTGATTTTATATTGACAGGCAGAAAGGTTACAGTGATCATGAGAGAATTTACCGTAAACAAAAACGATGCCGGGCAGCGGCTTGATAAATTTCTTACCAAGCTTATGCCAAATCTGCCGCAGTCTATGCTTTATAAAGGTCTCCGGAAGAAATGCGTGAAGATAAACGGAAAGCACATAACCGAGGGCGGCTTTAAAATCTCGGCGGGTGACAGCATAAAGCTCTTTTTCAAAGATGAATTTTTTGAAAATCATTCCGCCGGCTCATTCCTGAATATAAAGGCGGAACCGGATATTCTGTATGAGGACGGGAATATCATACTGTTTGATAAAAAACCCGGTCTTTTGTCACAGGCAGACGAAAACGGGACTGCGGATAATCTTGAAAACCGTATGAGAGCATACCTCTACCGCAAAGGCGAATATCCTTTTGAAATCGAAAATACATTCGCGCCGTCTTTATGCAATCGCATAGACCGCAATACCGGCGGAATTGTAATTGCCGCAAAAAATGCGGAGGCGCTCCGTATCATGAACCAAAAAATAAAGGACAGAGAAATAGTAAAAAAATATTTGTGCATCGTTGACGGAAAAATGCCATCCGATTCGGATGAGCTTGTCGGTTATCTGTTCAAGGACGAACGCAAAAAGCAGGTATATATTTACAATTCTCCCAAACCCGGCACAAAAACCATCGTTACGCGTTATGATGTTCTGAAATCGGACGGGACAAAATCGCTGCTTGAGGTGGAGCTTGTAACGGGCAGAACGCATCAGATACGCGCACATCTTGCCTCGGTCGGTCATCCTCTTCTGGGCGACGGCAAATACGGCAGCAACAAACTCAACAAAAACACAAATTATGCACATCAGGCATTATACTCATATAAAATAACATTTAAATTTACGACCGACGGCGGCATATTGGAATATCTTAACGGCAAAACCTTTAGGGTTGACAGAGTATGGTTTGAGAATGATGTGTGCAAAAAATTGTGATTTTTTTAACGTGACCTGTAAAAAATACGCGGAATTTCAAACTGTTATTTCAAACGAAATTCCGCGCTTTTTATATTTCCGGTAATCATGTTTTCGGGCGCCGCAAAAACGCTCCGATTATTTTATCTGCAAACGTATCCTGTCCGCAACCATGGCTATAAATTCCGAATTTGTCGGTTTTCCCCTGCCTGTATGGATCGTATATCCGAATATTTCATTCATCGTTTCGGGACGTCCTCTGTTCCATGCCACCTCTATGGAATGTCGTATAGCTCGTTCGACACGGCTCGATGTGGTTGAATACTGCTTTGCGATTGTGGGATAGAGCAATTTTGTTATAAAATTGATCACCTCCATATTCTCCACCGACATCATAATGGCAGTTCTTATATACTGGTACCCCTTTATATGTGCGGGTATGCCAAGCTCATGTATGAAATCGGTTACGATCGTTTCCAAATCATAATCCTTTTTCTTCGCCGCGCCGATCACGGACGAATTTACCGAAATATTTTCGTTTTCCGGCGATTTCAGTGCAAAATCCC
This sequence comes from Oscillospiraceae bacterium, assembly GCA_022508725.1. GTDB lineage: Bacteria > Bacillota > Clostridia > UBA1381 > UBA1381 > JAFLUR01. The sequence continues at coordinate 1,591 of JAFLUR010000181.1, read as the reverse complement.
TTATAATATCCGTAAAAAGATTATATTCCTTTATCGGTTTAAGTACATAATATGCCGCTCCGGCGGATATTGCATTATTCATAATATTTCCCGCGCCCGATACCGATGTAACTATGCATACCGGCTTTTTGGAATTTCCCGAATTTTTTAATTTCTTCAGAACCGACAATCCGTCCATCTGCGGCATAAACATATCCATAACAACAACATCGGGATTAAGCGATGAAATTTTGTCATATGTATCCATGCCGTCATACGCCTTTCCCACCACCTTTATATCCGGCTGTGTTTCGAGATACCGGGAAAGGTCCTCCGAAAAATTCTGATAATCATCTGCGAGTAATACTGTAATAGGTTTTGTCATAATAATTCTCCTTGTTTCTAATGTAAAATTTTGGAATACTTATATTAATATAATACCACGAAAAATAAATTTGTCAAGAGTTTTTTTGAAAATAATGGTACTTTTTTACAAATTATAAAAATACACTTATAAAACAGAGAATTTTCCGGAATAATCGCAATTATTGACCGGGAAAGAATATCGAAATCGCAAAATATAAAAGAGGCGGCAATATAAGCCGCCCCGTATGTTTCAGGTGTTTTTATAATGTCTTTGTTTCCGCCAAAGGTGTCATATCGCCGAACGTATTCCATACAAACGCTTTTATACTTCCTATTGCTTCCGTCTGCGGCGGGATATAAAAGCCTATATTGTAGGCATAATTTTCCGCAAAATCCGCCATTGCGTAATTTACGGCAAGCAATCCGCCGTCGGTATCGTATACCGCTACGAATATGTAATCGGCTTCATTCCGGCTGTGCAGCTTTGTGAATTTTGTGTTTACTATAAATCCCTCGCCGACCGGTATATTTTTTAATGTGTCTCCGCTTGTTGATTTAAGCGACAATTCATTGATTACATAGGGATAACCGCTCGGTTCGGGTTTATTTGTGGGTTTCGGCGTGTTTGTCGGCGTCGGCGTGTTCGTCGGGTTCGGCGTGTTTGTCGGCGTCGGCGTGTTCGTCGGGTTCGGCGTGTTTGTCGGTGTCGGCGTGTTTGTCGGTGTCGGCGTGTTCGTCGGCGTCGGCGTGTTTGTCGGTGTCGGGAACTCTGTCGGGTTCGGAGATTCCGTGGGTTCCGAGGGGGCTGTCGGCTTCGGTGTCGGGATTTCTGTCGGTTCCGGCGGCTCTGTGGGCATTGATGACGTGTTATATATTATCTCCGCATTTATCAGATAATAGTTATCGGAGCCTATAGCTATATTATTCCAATCCTCTTCACTTCCGAAATATTCAACCGATTTTAAACTCTCACAACCGTAAAACGCACCAACACCAATACTTGTAACACTTTTAGGAATTACAATGCCTGTTAATCCTTTACACATGCGAAATGCATCCCTGTCAATGCTTGTTACACTATCCGGGATTGTTATACTTGTTAAACTCCTGCAACCACTAAACGCACTACCGCCGATGCTCGTTACGCTGTTCGGAATTGTTATACTTGTTAATCCGCTGCAATTGTCAAATGCATAGTCGGCAATAGTTTTTGTATTATCTCTGATTTCACACGAAGATCCGATTT
>JAFLUR010000180.1 GCA_022508725.1 Oscillospiraceae bacterium | reverse complement strand
TTTCGGACTTTGCCGGCAGAAAAATCCACTCAAAAATCCGACGATTTCCGAATACTAAACAGGCTCTAAAACACACATCAAAAATTGTGAAAAATTTATCTTTTTGTGTATTGCTTGACAATAATACACACCTCGGATATAATATTATATGTTGATATACACTTTATGTATATTTGCAAAGTATGATTATTCACATTTAAGATATATGCAAAATATATATTTTTATTAAGGAGGCAATGGTAATATGCAAATGACATTACCCGAGGAATGGGAAGGCTTTAAGACCGGAAAATGGAGTGACGGTTCCGTAAACGTTCGTGACTTTATTCAGAAAAACTACACGCCGTATGACGGTACGGGTGAATTTCTTGCGGAGCCTACGGAGGCAACAAAAAAACTTTGGGATCAAGTAATGGATTTGTTTAAGCAGGAGCGCGAAAACGGCGGCGTTCTTGATATGGATACAAAAATCGTATCGACTCTTACATCACATAAGGCAGGCTATCTGAACAAAGATCTTGAGCAGATCGTCGGTCTTCAGACCGATAAGCCTTTGAAGCGTTCGCTTCAGCCGTTCGGCGGTATCCGTATGACCCAGAATGCCTGTCGCGAAAACGGATATGAAGTTGATCCGGAAGTAGTCGAAATTTTCACAAAATACAGAAAAACGCACAATCAGGGCGTATTTGACGCTTATACACCCGAGATGCGTATGGCAAGAAAATCGGCTATCATTACCGGCTTGCCCGATGCCTACGGACGCGGAAGAATTATCGGTGATTACAGAAGAATTGCTCTTTACGGCATAGATTTGCTTATCAAAGACAAACAGCATCAGATCGACACATCGCTTGTTCGTATGACATCAAAGAACATTCGCCTTCGTGAAGAATTGGCGGAGCAGCTCCGCGCTTTGCAGGAACTCCGTGAAATGGCGGGAATTTACGGCATTGATATTTCAAAGCCTGCCAAGAATGCAAAAGAAGCCGTACAGTGGCTCTATTTCGGTTATCTGGGCGCTGTTAAAGAGCAAAACGGTGCGGCAATGAGTCTCGGACGTACTTCTACGTTTATCGATATTTATATCCAACGCGATCTTGATAAAGGTATTATTACCGAACAGCAGGCTCAGGAATATATCGACCATTTTATTATGAAGCTCCGTATGGTCAAGTTTGCAAGAACTCCGGAATATAATGAACTGTTCTCGGGTGATCCGACATGGATAACGGAATCCATAGGAGGTGTGGGCATCGACGGACGTCATATGGTTACAAAAACATCTTTCCGTTATTTGCATACGCTTGATAATCTCGGAACGGCTCCCGAACCGAATTTGACGGTTCTTTGGGCAAAGAATTTGCCCCGGAATTTCAAAGAGTACTGCGCGGAGATGTCTATCAAAACATCATCGATACAGTATGAAAACGATGATTTGATGCGTGCAACACACGGTGACGATTATGCCATTGCCTGCTGTGTATCATCAATGCGCGTAGGTAAGGAAATGCAGTTCTTCGGCGCTCGTGCAAATCTTGCAAAATGCTTGCTTTATGCGATCAACGGCGGCGTTGACGAACGTCTTGAAATGCAGGTCGGTCCCAAATACCGTCCGGTTGAGGGTGAATACCTTGACTTTGATGATGTTATGGAAAAATACGACGCCATGATGGAATGGCTTGCGGGTCTTTATGTAAATACCTTGAACGTTATTCATTATATGCACGATAAATATTGCTATGAGCGTATCCAGATGGCTCTCCACGACAGAGATGTCAAAAGATACTTTGCTACCGGCATTGCGGGTCTTTCGGTTGTTGCCGATTCACTCAGTGCAATCAAATATGCAAAGGTCAAGCCTATAAGAAATGAAAGCGGTCTTGTCGTTGACTATGAGATCGAGGGAGATTTTCCGAAATACGGCAACAACGATGACAGAGTTGATTCTATTGCCGTTATGATCGTAAAGTCATTTATGGATAAGATCAAAAAGCATCACACATATCGTGACGGTGTTCCCACAATGTCGATTCTTACGATCACATCTAACGTTGTATACGGTAAAAAGACAGGTAACACACCCGACGGAAGAAAGAACGGTGTTCCTTTGGCTCCGGGCGCCAATCCTATGCACGGACGTGATACTCACGGCGCGGCGGCATCTTTGGCATCCGTTGCAAAGCTTCCGTTCTCATCCGCACAGGACGGTATTTCAAATACTTTCTCCATCGTTCCGGGTGCGCTCGGTAAGGATGATGCGGTATTTGCAGGCGAACTTGATTTGGATCAATTAAAGAAATAAGGATTTTAATTATGTGTGATAAAGCAAAAATTGATGAATTGGTAAAAATGATGGACGATTTCGTTACAAACGGAGGCGGTCATCTTGAGGTTAAAGCAGAGGGAGATACCGGCACAGTGGAAACCACAACCTATAAAAGTACCGATTGTGCGCTTGGTAATAAAGCTTGTCAGGTTCCCACTCTTCATAAAGGTATCGACGATTGATATTTAAAAAATCAAATTGAAAACCGGGAGGAATTTAAAATGGCAACACAACAGGTAAATAATTTAATATCATTATTGGATGGTTATGCAGAAAAAGGCGGACACCACTTAAATGTCAATGTTTTCACAAAAGAAACCCTTTTGGACGCTCAGAAACATCCCGAAAAATATCCGCAGCTTACAATTCGCGTATCGGGATATGCGGTAAATTTCATCAAGCTCACGAAGGAACAGCAGGATGACGTTATTTCGCGTACCTTCCATCAAAGCATCTGAGTTGAATTTGCCGGATATTATTTGAGTATCGTTGATATTCATTCGGATGATTTAAAAGCCTGTTTTATGAAACGGCATAAAACAGGCGTTTTTTGTTTGTACCGGAATACAATCGGGCGAAATGATTTTACCCGTCAAAAAAAAATGTGAGAAAAAATTTCATTTCCTCTATTTAATTTTGCATAAAAAAAGAATTAGTGCAAATACTAATTCTGTACAGAGGAGGTGAACCGATAATGAACAGTCAAAACAATAATCAGAACAAGAATAAAACCCAAAACAGCAACCAGAACAAAAATGAGCAGAACAATCAGAACAAGAACGAGCAGAACAACAAGTAAGAATTTTTTTATAGCTCCTTTTTAATCAAAAGAAAATCAAAAAAGAAAGAACAGCAGTATAATGCCGATACGGTACTATCCTGCCGTTCTTTTTTATTGTGCTTTATCACCATTTTTTATTTTTCGGATACGGACATCCGCCGCTTTCAAGTCTTGCCCTTACCTGCATTACACAGCCGCAAAGAGTGCAAGTCGAGCCGTATTCAAACTTTTCGCACTCCGTACATACCGCAAAGCGCTTATTGAATGTTTCTTCATCAACCAGCTTTACGCCGCGCATTTTTTTTACATTCTCGACCATTGACGCTATTTCTTCATCGGAAATAACGGTTTTCAATCCGCATCTCACACATTTTCGTATATTCATTTTATCTCTGTTTTATCGCAATGTGAGCACCGCAGCGCTTTTAGGCGGAATATCAAGACTGATAACTCCGTCTTTTACTTCTGCTGCCTTTGTATACGGTTTAACATTTTCGGGTTTGTCAAAATCATTGTATGCATAAGCGCTGTCCGCCGTAAGAAATTCCGCTTCGGCGCTGTTTACAATAATATCACGCAGCTCAATATCAAGCATTTCGCCGTCTGTGAGGCTTGTATTGCAGATACTGATCGTTATGCATCCGTCCCTTTCGGTTGCGCTTATACTGATTTTGGGAATATCAATATCATCGTATTTCACGCTTTCGGATATGTAATCTACATCAAGCAATTCCGAATCCTGATGATTTTTCATCATTCTCAAAATATGATATGTAGGCGTCAAAACCATCTTTTCACCCTCCGTAAGGATCGGTGATTGAAGAACATTTACAAGCTGCGCAAGATTTGCCATATGAATCCTGTCGCAATGATTATGGAATATGTGCAATATCAAAACAGCACTCACGGCATCACGAACAGTATTCTGCTGATATAAAAATCCCGGATTTGTTCCCGCCATTACATTAAACCAGTTGCCCCATTCATCCACTATGAGATCGATTTTCTTTTCGGGATCGTATCTGTCCATTATCGCCTTATGTTTCTTTATTATCTCGTCCATTTTGACCGCATTTTTCATAAGCTTATACCAGCCTTTGTCATCAAAATCGACAGCCTCTCCCTTATCGTTCCAATCCCCCTCAAAGGTATAATTATGAAGAGATATTCCGTTTGTCATATGACGTATATTCTTCATTAAAGCTTCCATCCACTCCACATCGTCAACATTGGGTCCGCCGGCTATTTTGTAAACGGGTTCATCTCCGTAATTTCTTATGAAAGTCGCATATCTTCTGTATAAATCGGAATAATATTCGGGGCGCATACCTCCGCCGCATCCCCAGTTTTCATTTCCCACGCCGAAATATTTAAGCTTCCACGGCTTGTCGCGTCCGTTCCTGCGGCGTTCATTCGCCAAAGGAGAATCTCCGTCAAAAGTCATGTATTCAATCCAGTCACGCATTTCCCGAACCGTTCCGCTTCCCACATTTCCGCATATATACGGCTCTGTTTCAAGCTGCTCGCAAAGCTCGAAAAATTCATGTGTTCCGAAATGATTGTTTTCAACCACACCGCCCCAGTTCGTATTAACCATATAAGGACGCTTTGATTTTTCTCCTATACCGTCTCTCCAGTGATAATCATCGGCAAAGCAGCCTCCGGGCCAGCGAAGAACGGGGATCGACAGCTCCTTGAGAGCATTGACGACATCGCATCTGATGCCGTTTTTATTCTTTATTTCGGACTCCTCTCCGACATACAACCCCTCATAGATACATCTTCCCAGATGCTCTGCGAAATGACCGTATATATATTTGCTTACATGGCCTTTCTTTC
>JAFLUR010000018.1 GCA_022508725.1 Oscillospiraceae bacterium | reverse complement strand
TGAAAATAACATTGGCTTGCTCCGAAAGCAAGCAGAGAAATTACAATAACATGAAAAACAAGAAAAACGATCCGTACAGACTTGAAATGAAAAAGTATTGCAGATTTTGCAGAAAGCATACACTCCATAAGGAAACAAAGTAAATTTTTTGTTACTTAAGTAGCGGAGCTTTTACGCATGATTTATTAAAAAATTACTTTATTTAATATTTGAAAGGATTGAAATTATGGCTGATTCGAATAAGACGGAAAATGCAAAAGCGGCAAATTTGGGCAGATTTCTTACCGAAACCAAAGCTGAGCTTAAAAAGGTAACATGGCCTTCAAAGCAGCAGCTTCTGCACAATACCGGCGTTATATTGGTTTTTATAATAATTTCGTGCATAATATTGTCCCTGCTGGATCTGGGATTTCAGGAGATTATGCAGCTTCTGCAAAACATAAGCTTGTAATAAGGAGAATTTGAATGTCTGAAGAAGCAAAATGGTATGTGCTGCATACCTATTCGGGTTATGAAAACAAGGTGAAAGCCACTATCGAAAAAATTGTGGAAAACAGAAATCTCGGACATCTTATTCAGAAGGTGGAGGTTCCTGTTGAGGAAGTGGTCGAGGGGAATAAGGTCACCAAACGCAAGATTTTTCCGTGCTATGTTATGCTTAAAATGGTTATGAACGATGAAACATGGTATATCGGCAGGAATGTTGTCGGTTCGACCGGCTTTGTCGGACCGGGCTCGAAGCCCGTTCCGCTCAGTCCGCGCGAGGTCGAGGAGATGGGCATAGAGAGAATAGTCAGACCGGCTATCGAGCTTTCGCCCGGTGATTCGGTGAATATAGTATCCGGTCCGCTCGAGGGCTTTGCGGGAGTTGTTGAAGAGGTCGATAACGAAACGCGCAAAATTACCGTTATGGTGTCCATGTTCGGCAGGGATACGCCTGTCGAGGTGGATTATTCGCAGATCGAAAAGTTTGAATAAGCCGCTTTTAAAGCGGATATTCCGGAAAAAGCTATAAACGAAAAGTTTATATAAATACCCCTTAGCATGATTTTTATTGATGCCGTTATTTGAAAAACGGCGATTGTGTTCGGGTGGGAGGGCGCAAAAGCCCGCAATTACCACATTAAAATTAAGGAGGTGCCTTAAATGGCTCAAAAAGTTGTAGGTTACATCAAATTACAAATCCCCGCAGGCAAGGCAACACCGGCTCCGCCTGTAGGTCCGGCTCTCGGTCAGCACGGAGTCAATATCATGCAGTTTACGAAGGAATTCAATGAAAAAACCGCAAAGGACGCGGGTCTTATCATTCCCGTGGTCATTACGGTATACGCGGATCGTTCGTTTACGTTTATTACAAAGACCCCGCCTGCCGCCGTTCTTCTGAAAAAAGCGTGCAAGATACAGAGCGGTTCGGGTGTTCCCAATAAAACAAAGGTCGCAACGATCAGCAAGGCTGATCTTAAGGCCATAGCGGAGCAGAAAATGCCCGATCTGAACGCGGCGTCGCTGGAAGCGGCGATGAGTATGATCGCAGGAACCGCAAGAAGTATGGGTATAGTAGTGGGTGACTGATAGAGAATAAGTGGGAGAAGAAAATCTTCGATTGACCACATAAGGAGGACAAACTATGTTTAGAGGAAAAAGATATAAAGACAGCGCTAAGCTGATCGAAAAGTCAAAGGCTTATGATACGGAGGAGGCCATCGATCTCGTTATAAAGACCGCGAAAGCCAAGTTTGACGAAACGGTGGAAGCTCATATAAAGCTCGGCGTTGATTCAAGACACGCCGATCAGCAGGTAAGAGGCGCTATCGTTCTTCCGCACGGAACGGGCAAAACAGCCAAGGTTCTTGTGTTTGCAAAGGGCGATAAGATCAAGGACGCAGAGAGCGCAGGCGCGGATTATGCCGGCGGAGAGGAGCTTGTTACAAAAATCACAAGCGAGAACTGGTTTGATTTTGACGTCGTTGTAGCAACGCCGGATATGATGGGCGTGGTAGGTCGTTTGGGTAAGGTTCTCGGTCCCAAGGGTCTTATGCCGAGCCCCAAGGCGGGAACGGTTACTCCGGATGTAGAAAAGGCGGTAAAAGAGATTAAAGCAGGTAAGATCGAATACAGACTCGATAAAACAAACATTATTCACTGCCCGATAGGAAAGGTTTCATTCGGAAAAGAAAAGCTTACCGAAAATTTCCTTGCTCTTATGAGCGCTGTCATAAAGGCTAAGCCGGCGGCTGCAAAGGGTCAGTATCTCAGAAGCGTTTCGGTCGCATCGACAATGGGACCGGGCGTTAAGGTGAACGGCGCCAGGATTACAGACTGATTTTTGAATATTTTTTAAAAAAATGCCGGTTTTATCTTGACAAAGACAACATTGTCCGGTATAATTATTTTGCTCGTAGACAGCAGGTACAAAAATAAATCCTGCCGAGGGTTATATTTAAGTATTGATTGTTTAAGCATGAATAAAATCTTGCGAAATATACTTAGGAAGCCTTCTGCCGGTCTACAGCGGAAGGCTTTTTATATGACATATTCTCGGTCGTTTTTAATCAGGAGGTGAAAATTATGCCAAGTGCTAAAGTTTTGGAACAAAAGAAACAGGAGGTCGCGGATATCATCGAAACATTGAAGTCCGCTCAGGCAGGCGTTTTGGTTGATTACAGAGGCCTTACCGTTGAGGAAGACACAAATTTGAGAAACGAACTCAGAAAAGAAAACGTTACTTATTTTGTTGTTAAAAATACCCTCTTGAGACGCGCTTCAAAGGAGGTCGGTCTTGAGGAGCTGGATGATATTCTTCACGGACCCACGGCTGTGGCTGTATCATCGGAGGATCCGGTCGCTCCGGCAAGAGTTATCGCGAAGTTCGCAAAGGAAAATGAAAAACTGGAGCTTAAATCGGGCTTTATGGACGGCAAAGTAATGTCGCTTGACGAGGTAAAGGTCCTCGCGTCCACTCCGTCGAAGGAAGTTTTGATAGCAAAGATGATGGGAAGCTTGAATTCACCTGTATCGAGCCTTGTAAGATTGCTTAACGCGGTTGTCGAAAAGGGTGTCGAGATACCCGATCTTATAGCGGCAAAGGCTGCCGAATCGGCTGAGCCGGCTGCTGAATAACAGCTGATGTTTTCATAAGTATTTGAATTTAAGAATAAACAGGAGGTCAATAAAATGGCAGACGTAGCAAAGATTTTGGAACAGATTGATGAATTGAAATTATTGGAAGTTGCAGAGCTTGTTAAAATGATGGAGGAAAAGTACGGCGTAAGCGCGGCTGCTCCGGTCATGGTGGCGGGCGCTGCGGGTGACGCGGGCGCAGGCGCTGCGGAGAAGTCGGAATTCGACGTTGAACTCGTTGAAGCGGGCGCAAGCAAGCTCGGCGTTATCAAGGTTGTAAGAGAGATCACGGGTCTCGGCCTTAAGGAAGCAAAAGAGCTCGTTGACGGCGCTCCGAAGCAGATCAAGGCAGGCGTAGCCAAGGAAGAGGCTGAGTCTATGAAGGCTAAGCTCGAAGAGGCGGGCGCAAAGGTAGAATTGAAGTAATTGCAGTCCTTTTGGAGAGCTGTCCGAAAGAGCAGGCAAAAAACAGGAATTTCGGGGTGATATTGTGGTCGTTGATGTTTCGTCGATATTAAAGGAATCCGGAGGAAGGATTGAAATATCGGGAGAAATCCCCGCGCCCGGGGAAGAATTTTCGGGTGTGAGATTTACGGAACCCATTCGTATTTCCGGCAGTATCACAAACAACGGAAAAACATTAAAACTGTCCGCTCATGCGGATTGCCGTGCATCGACGGAGTGTGCGAGATGTCTGAAAGAAATTGAAATTGTGTTTGATTTCGATTTTTCCGAATTTTTGGCACAGGGAGAAGAACAAATCGATGACGAGGTTTATATGTTTGAGCATGACAGCGTTGATCTGACCGGAATTGTTATCGATAATTTGTCAATGAATATATCGGGTAAGTATTTATGCGGTGAGGATTGTAAGGGACTCTGCCCCAAATGCGGGGCGGACCTTAATGAAACCGAGTGCGGCTGCGATACGGAAACGATCGACCCGAGATGGGCGGCTCTTGCCGATATTATGAAAGGCTCATCCGATGCTTCGGATTGATTTAGGAGGTGTAATAAATGGCAGTACCAAAGGGAAAGGTTTCCCGTTCAAGAAGAGATAAAAGACGTGCAAATTGGAAGCTTGAGGTTCCGGGGATGGTTGAATGCCCGCAGTGCCACGAGTATGTAATGCCGCACCGAGTTTGTAAGGCCTGCGGATATTACAAGGGTAAAGAGATCATTACCAAAGATAATGATTAACATAATATTGCCGATAAAGTCATATGATTTTATCGGCATTTTTTCAAAACAGTATCGATCGGAGGTTTTTTAAGCCTTTGACAATATTATAAAAATTTTATTAAGGAGCTGATATTATGAAAAATTGCGGTAAATGCGGTTCAATGATGGAATCGAACGATGTATACTGCCCGAAATGCGGCTTTAAAAATGTCGGCGCGACAGGACAAAGCAGTACATATGCGAACACCGGAAACACTCCGGGTATGCCTAACGGCAATGTTGCATACACAAATAATAATCTTTATACATCCTATCAGCCGGAGCCGCAGAAGGACATGGATGTTATGTGTCTGCTTGGGTTTATATTTACATTTGTATGTTCCCTCCTGGCATTGAATCTTATAAGTCTTGTACTGTGTATAATAGGTGTGGTGAATTTTGACCCCACAAAGAAAAAAGGCAAAGGCTTGGGTGTAGCCGGAATAATTATCAATGCGGTAGTGATGCTGACATGGATAATCGTTATTGTATGTCTGGCGATGCTGGGCTATTCATTGAGCAATTATTATTGATTCGAAAAACGCCGGACGGAGCGTTGCGGTATCCGTCCGGCGTTTTATTTAAGCGGGAGAGTTTTTATGCGTATGAGAAATAAAAAGCACTGCGGAGAAAGAATGGAGCGGTGCGGCAATATTTGGATAAAAGAACCGGAGGTCGTCAGGGGAGAATGGAAAAACGAGTTTTCAAACGATAATCCGGTCCATATGGAAATAGGCTGCGGCAAGGGCGGATTTATTGCGGGAATGGCGGAGATGAATCCCGATGTCAATTACGTCGCGGTGGAACGCGTAACGAGCGTGCTTGTGATCGCTATGGAAAGAGTGTTTGAAAAAGGACTTTCAAACGTGAGGTTTATAAGCGCCGATGCGCAGAGACTTGCCGATTGCTTCGCCCAAAACGAAGTGGAAAGATTATATCTTAATTTCAGCGATCCGTGGCCCAAGAAAAAAAGAGCGAAAAGGCGTCTTACACATAAGAATTTTCTTGATGTATACAAAAAATTTCTTGTCCCCGGAGGAGCGGTGTGCTTTAAGACGGATAACAGCCGGCTTTTTGAATTTTCACTCAATTCCTTTGCCGATGAGGGTTTTAAGCTCAAAAACATAACCTTTGATCTTCATAAAAGCGAATTTGAGGGCAATGTCATGACAGAATATGAGGAAAGATTTTCTTCTGCGGGAATGCCGATCTATCGGGTCGAGGCATACCGGGTATGAAGAAAGGTTTATTTTTTCCGTAAGTGACGGTACGAGATGAGTATTATTGGAGGTTTGTACGATATTTCCGAATACGATCGAATACGGCAAAATCGTATGTGCGGGGAATTTGATGTAAAAAATTCCCGAAAAAGTTTAATACGGGAAGATTTGTGAAGAAAAATCGATATAAAAATACTCGGGAGTAATTTTATTATATACTTTTTTCAAATAAATTGCACAAATATAATTGACTTTTTTCAAATTTTATTGTACAATGGTAGTAGCGTATAATATATGTCGAAAGGATTGAGAATATATGTCAGAATTAGATTTGAATTCATTGAAGTTAACCGATGTTATCGATGTAAGATCCTTACAGAGAATTCAGGACGCTTTTTCAAAGGCAACCGGTATGGCGGGATTAAGTACGGATAAGGACGGAGCGGTAACAAAAGGCTCGGGATTTACACGTTTTTGCATGGATCTTACGAGAGGTTCGAAGGTCGGCGCGGAAAGGTGCAATAAATGCGATCTTATGGGCGGCGATGAGGCGGCAAGAACGGGTCATCCGTCGGTTTATACCTGCCACGGCGGTCTTTGTGATTTTGCGGTGCCTATTATAGTGAACGGACAGCATATAGGCTCTATGATCGGCGGTCAGGTTTTGCCGGAGCCTCCCGATGAAGAAAAATTCAGAAAGATAGCAAGAGAAATCAATGTCGATGAAGAGGAATATATAAACGCCGTAAGACAGGTCAAGGTGGTTCCGCGTTCGAAAATCGAGGCGGCTGCCGAGCTTTTGTACGTTGTTGCAAACAGCTTGTCAGAGGCAGGCTATCAAAAGCTTCTTATGGCTAAGCATGAAGAGGATATTGAAAAGGTTACGGACGCTCTCAGCCAGGAAACGGGAAGAATAGAAATTGTCAGCAAAGAAGTTATGAAGACTATGGAGACACTCAAAAGGAAATTTGAGGTATTCAATGAGGAATCTTCGGAATCCATCAGCGCGGTTCAGCAGTCGGATGATATTATTAAGTACATACAGGATATTTCATTGCAGATCAAGCTGCTCGGCTTTAATGCGTCTATAGAGGCAAAAAGAATGGGTGCTCAGGGCGCCGGATTTAATGCGATAGCTCAGGAAATGCGCCGTCTTTCCGATGAAAGCTCCATTCAGGCGGAGAATATTGAAGAAAAGATAAAGGTTATCCGTGATACCACCATATCCACTTCAAATAAATTCTCGGATACGAACCAAATTATGCACCAAAGTGTGAATTCCGTCAAGGAACTCGACAAGGTTATAAGCGATATAGACAGTCTTCTTATGTCTATGAAAAGTATGAGATAAAATATTATATTTTCAAAAAAACCCTCTGTCCGGAAAAGACAGAGGGTTTTTATTAGGTGAAGTCCGCAAAGAATTGTCAGCTTACCTTCAGCACAATTACGCTCATATCATCAAGCGGCATATTGTCGGATTCTTTCAGCGCGTCGGCAAGAATTTTTTCCGCAATGGAGTCCGGGTCGGGTGTGCTGCGGTATAATATTTCGGATATGCGGCTGTTATCCGAGATGTTTTTACCCTTTATACCGTCACTCATCATTACGATTATGTCTCCCTTTTCCAGCTTTATTTCCTCGGTCGATACCTCCGATATATTAAGCATACCGATAGGGAGAGCATCGCATGATACGGTATCTATAACGCCGTCGCGCATAATAAGCGTTTCGGCGGCGCCTGCCTTAAAAAAGGAGGCATATCCGCTTTTCAGGTCAATATCGATCATATCTATCGTTGAAAAGACTTCGTTTGATGATTTAAGCGCGAGGGTTGAATTTAATAAATCTATGCTTGTCCGGCAGCTGTATCCGGCGCATATGAACTCTTTAAGAAAATCACAGCTCATACCGCTCTGCTTTTTTGCCTCGCTGCCCGAACCCATACCGTCGGAAAGTATTATTGTGCGGCGGGAAGAACCGTCCGAAAAATCGATAATACTGTCACCGTATTCTCCGCAGCCGTATTTTGCTTCACGGAGATAAGCGGATTTTATATTGTAACGCGGCGCGGGCAGAAAACGCATGGAAAAGCGGCTGTCGCTTCCGGATCGCATGGGCATTTTGAGCGCGTCCGAAACTATTTTGCGTATTTCCGCTTCGGAGGAATTCGGAGCGTCGATCAAAACCTCGGTATTCTCGTTCGTCATCAGCACATTTATGCTCGACGCGGTTATTCCCGCTTTATCAAGCTCCGCTTCGATATATTTTTCATAATACGGCGAAAAGTTAAATCCGTGCTCCGCGTCAAGCGAGAGATCGTCCATAATATCGGCAATGTCATTGTACTGCCGGGCGACAAGCGCGCGGTTGGAATCGGTTTGAGCTTCCCACATCGCATTCTGTTTGTAAAGCTCATAAATATGCGTCATATTTGAGCATATCTCGGCGGTGTGGATACAGCGTTTTTTAAAAGCCTCGGGAGTTTCGCTTGCGGAAACCGTGCCTTTACATTCAAGTATGTTGAATATATCGAGCATATCGTTATATGTGCTGTTATATTCTCTGCGCCAACAGTGAATGTTCATGCCGCATTGTCCGCATACCACAGCGGCGGTATCATCAAATATATCATATATATCTCCCGTTTTCGATTTGTTGTCGGCTGACATCATAACCTCCGAAAGACGGCGGAATATCTCCGCGGTCCGGCGCGTGCGGGCGGCAATAAATTCGCGAAGCCTTTCTATACCGACGGAATCGGCGGAATCCTGCGTTTTGCTGAAAAGATTGCTTACATACGAATACAGCTTTTTTGGCGTAAGAATGACCATGGCGGCGCATATAAGCACCTCGGCGGGCTTTATGGGTATATTTCCGTTATAAAGCAGAATAAGTCCGCATCCGGCGGTAAAGCCTGTAACGGCGCCGATTTTTCCGAAACCTTTCAGCATTGAGGCGATTATCGAGCATAATCCGAACATACCCATAACGGAAAAGGCACCGTCGCTTTCCTGTACGCAAAGTATGCCCAGAGCCACCGCCGCAGATCCGGACGCCGCAAGAGGAAGAAGCATCGAAAGGCTTATAACACAATACATGGTAAGCACAGATACAAGCGATAAGCCGAACGGGAGGGGAATTTTTGAAAATCCGCTTATAAATATGCCTGTACAAAGGCATATGCATATTGTTTCTTCCTGTGTCATTACACTCCGTCTTTTAGGCGCGCCGAATACGCCTGAGGCATTTGCGAATATTATGTATGAAAAAGCCGTCAGTATTCCCTCCGCAAGCAGGAGCAGAATATTATACATATTTATTACATGATACGGAAGAGTGCATATTCCGCCGGCAATTATAAGCGCGCCGCATACGGCGGAGGAAAGAATTTTATTTTTCTCAAAATCCTCCTTTACCTTCGAAAAAAGCCAGAATCCGGTCATGGCAACTATGTACTTCACAACGTCCGCGGGGTTTGATGAATTGCGCAGAATAAGACCGAGCACAGACACGATCATACCCAGATAACCTATCCTTTTGTCATAAACAGCCCCGAACATGGCGGTGCAGAACGGGGACAGCTCAAGCACGGACGCCCTTGCGGCAAGAAAAAGCAGCGCCGACATCAGAATATCGTGCCTGTTTGGAATACGCAGAAGGGTATTTTCCCGTTTCTTTGCCGCGCTTACCCTTTTAAATACACCTACATCACTCATAAAAAATCAGTCCTTTCGTTTTTTTGTCTATGCGGAGCTTGTCCGCCGAGATCGTATGTTTCATTCCTTTTGGTTTCATAAATTCATTATAGCACCGCGGGAGTATAAAACGTGTCGTATCGGGGTGTCGTATTATGATAAAGTTTCGACACCGTTTGCTGATTTTTGTTTCCTCAGAGCCTGTTCAGTATCCTCCAATCATCATCTTTTCGGCATATTTTCCCGCAGGCAAAGCCCGAAATTCTTGAAATACACAAAGTATTCCCGCGAATTCCGGACTTTGCCGGCAGAAAAATCCACTCAAAAATCCAACGATTGGAGGAATACAAACAGGCTCTTAAAACGTTGACAAAATTTAGTTTAAATATTGACAAAATAATGATGAGATAATATAATAAGAGGTGGAACGGTTTGCATACGGTGTATTTTACAAAAACGGAAATTTAATGAAATTTTCTCGGATTTGTATATAACAGGTAATTATACAATATACTTAGTTTATGGAAGAACCGGCGAAATCGCAAATGTTTCGTAAATAACCGGGTTACTTACGACCCGGCGTGAAGGCGGGATTTTTATGAGTGATAAGAAATTACAAAACGAAAAGCAAGACGATATAAGGAATAAAAAGGTACTCGCGGTATATATAATTCTCAGGGTTTTTGTCACGCTTGTAATGGTCGCGCAGTTTATTCACGGAAATTACGCGAACGTATTTTTGTGCATCCTTACCCTTGTGCTGTTTTTTATTCCGTCCTTCGCCGAAAAAAAACTGAATATATCTCTTCCGGGACCGCTGGAAATCATAATACTGCTGTTTATAGTGGCGTCGGAAATTCTCGGCGAGGTGGGGGAGTATTATATAAATGTTCCGCACTGGGATACAATGCTGCATACGATGAACGGATTTTTGATGGGCGCGATAGGCTTTTCAATGATAGATATACTTAATCAAAACGATAAGTTCCATTTTAAAACAACTCCGCTTTTTGTTGCGGTTGTGGCTTTTTGCTTTTCGATGACGACCGGAGTGCTGTGGGAATTTTTTGAATTCGGCATGGATGTTTTTTTTGCGACCGATATGCAGAAGGATACGATTTTGCCGGTAATATCGTCGGTAAAAATAAATCCGGACGGTGTGAACAGGGCGGTAAAGGCGGTAGTAGACAGCACGGTCATAAACGGAGGGGAATATTCGTTTGACGGGTATCTCGATATAGGTCTTTTTGATACGATGAAGGATCTGATAGTGAATTTCATAGGCGCGGTCGTGTTTTCGATAGTCGGGGGAATATATATAACCGGCAGAGGGAGTTGGGCAAAGAAATTTATTCCCACAATAAAGGATAAAGAATAAATTTGAATAACGGGGCTTGTGTCCCTTAATTACGATTTTTTAAGGAGGATTTTTTATGTCGGATTACAAAAGTATTTATGAGAGATGGATTTCTTCGGAGGTTACGGATAAGGCGGCAAAGGATGAGCTTTTGTCGATCAAGGATGATGAAAAAGAGATAGAGGAAAGATTTTACCGTGAGCTGGAGTTCGGTACCGCCGGTATGAGAGGCATACTCGGAATGGGTACAAACAGAATGAATATATATACGGTAAGACGCGCATCTCAGGGCGTTGCGAAATATGTAAACGGCAGAGGCGCGGACGCTGCGGCAAAGGGTGTGCTTATCGGCTATGACACAAGAAATTTCTCGCGTGAATTTGCGGAGGAAACGGCTAAGGTCCTTACAAAGAACGGAATAAAGGTATATCTTTTCAATGCGGTCCATTCCGTTCCGGAGGTATCGTTCGGAATAAGAACGCTCGGAACCGCGGCGGGAGTAATGATCACCGCAAGCCATAATCCGAAGGAATACAACGGCTATAAGGTATACGGTCCGGACGGCGGTCAGCTTCCGCCCGAGGCTGCGGACGTTGTTGTCGAGGCTATAAACAGCTATGATATTTTTGACGATATCGAGGTATTTTCAAAGGAGGAGATGGAAAAGAGCGGACTTCTTGAAATCGTCGGCCCCAAGCTTGACGAGCAATTCCTTGACGCAATATCGGTTCAGCAGCTTAACCCGGATGCCGTTAAAGCTGTGAGCGATACCTTTAAATTCGTATACACGCCTTTCCACGGAACGGGCAGCCGTCCGGTTCAAGCCATACTCAAAAAAATGGGATTTAAGAATGTATTGGTCGTAAAGGAGCAGGATAATGAGGACGGAGATTTTCCGACGGTTAAATCACCCAATCCGGAGGATAAAGAAGGATTTGAAATCGCAATAAATCTTGCAAAGGAAAACGGAGTGGACGTTATTATCGGAACCGATCCGGACTGTGACAGAGTGGGTATAGTTGTTCGCGACGCGGAGGGCGTTTACCGCACTCTTACCGGAAATCAGACAGGAGCGCTTTTGTGTGAATACATACTTTCATCAAAAGCGGCAAAGGGAATGCTTTCGGATAAATCGGTCATAATCAAGACTATCGTTACGACCGAGCTTGCGGCGGCGATAGCGAAGAATTACAATGTGGAAATCATGAATGTGCTGACGGGCTTTAAATATATCGGCGAGAAAATGACCGAATTTGCCGAAACGGGTTCTCATGAGTATGTATTCGGATTTGAAGAAAGCTACGGCTACCTTGCGGGAACACACGCGAGAGATAAGGACGGCGTTGTTGCCGTTATGCTTATAGCCGAGATGGCGGCATTTTATAAAACAAAGGGCAAGTCGCTTTATGAGGCGCTGCAGGATATATATAAAAAGTACGGATATTTTGCGGAAAAAACCGTTTCGATCACCATGCCCGGCAAGGACGGCATGGAAAAAATGGCGGCGCTGCTTTCGGGTCTGCGCGAAAATGCACCCGTATCGGTATGCGGTATGGATGTGGTCCGCGTCACCGATTACAAGAGCGGTGAGATAAAGGAAAAGGACGGCAGAATTTCCGCCGTTGAGGGACTCCCCAAGTCGGATGTTCTTAAATACAATCTTTCCGACGGAAAGACGTATTTTATAGTGCGCCCCTCCGGAACGGAGCCGAAAATAAAAATATATCTCGGAACGGCGGGAAATTCGTTTGACGATGCGTCGGAGATCATCGAAAAGGTTCTTTCGGACGTGAAAAAGCAGATGGGAGTATAATATTGCCGGATAACAGCCGGCGGAGGATATATAAATAAAGAACGCCGGCGGAATTGCCCGAAAGCATATTCCGCCGGCGATTTTTTTGTGTTTTTAATCGATCTGTCTTATTGATCGGCGCACATACATACACATTTGAGCCTGCCGTTTGTCGTAATTACATCGTTGCCGACCGTAACTATGGGATAACAGAAATTCGAAGGGTCGATAAATTCGACTTTGCCGACCATACCGTTTGAGAGAAGAACGGATTTCCCCAAAAGCTCGTTGGGCATATTTTCAAGAAATGCCGCAACAATATCAAGATCAAGATTTGTAAAGCTGCCTTTTGAGAACTGCTCGAGTATTTCAAAGGGCGAACGCGCCTCTTTGTATGAACGTCTTGAGATCATCGCATCGTAAATATCGGAAATCGCCGTAATTCTCGCGGAACGCGATATTTCAACTCCCTTTAATCCGTCCGGATATCCCGAGCCGTTTGTTTTTTCATGATGATTTCTCGCCGCGGACAGAATTTCTCTGTTGACTTCTCCCGACTGAACAAGCATATTGAACGAATGTACCGGATGAGTCTTGATTATTTCAAATTCGCTTTTTGTAAGTCTTGCGGGTTTATTCAGAATTTCCGCGGGTATCTTCAATTTGCCTATGTCATGCATAAGACCCGCCGCAACAAGTGTGTTTATTTCATTTTGATCGAGTCCGAGCCATTTTCCTATAAGACCGTTCAAAATGGAAACGTTGGAGCAGTGGGTGAAAAGGTACTCGTCGGTTGAACGCACACTGTTGAGAACCTGAATTATAACCGCCGTATCTATGGTAAACAGCTTTTCCGTAATAACCTTTGAAAGAATATTCGTAGCCTCTCTGTTCACGCTGCCCGATTTGGATATATCGCCGAGAAGATTTGTGGTTTTTTCCTTTATCGAGCGATAATTTGTGTCAAATTCAAGCTTTTTCAATATCGCGTTATATTGTTCGCTCTGTCCTATAAGGCGGTCATAGAACTCGTCCATAACGTACAGATCGCCGTATGTAGCTTCAAGCTGTTTTATTTTTTCGAGAACCTTTTTTGTAAGCAGCGTACTTTTTATAACAAGCACATAATTGCTTCTGAAACGACAGTAGAGATCTGTCGAAACAAACATACCCTCAAAGAAAATTGTGGAATCGATTCTTACAAATCCTTTCGATGGTGCAGGCATATATATCATCTCCGTCTTTATATAAATTGTTTTTATGGATCATACAATAAATCATACAATAATATTATAAATTATTTTTGACAAAAAATCAATACATTTCGCTTAAATTCTCTTGCAATTTTTTTTGCGATATAATATACTTAATATATAAATACCGATAATGAGAATATTTTGAAAACAAAGGCTTTTGTCGTATTTAATTTATTGTTTATCATGCGGAGGAATAATATGAGAATATCCGATATGCACAATCATACTTTATACAGCTATGATTCCGTGACACGTCCGGAGGAGCTTGCGGAAAATGCGCTGGAGCACGGACTCGGGCGCATCGGTATAAGCGACCATCAGTTCACCGTCAGGGACGACTTTTTTGAATATGTAAGTGAGATAAACACACTTAAAAGGAAATATTTGGGCAGGACGGAGATAATGTGCGGCCTTGAAATAGGGACCCGCCCCAAGCCGGATGACTTTCTTGCGTCATGCTCGTCCTATCTCGATTACTGCCTGTTTGAAAGTCTTGATTCCGAAAGAGGAATGGATTTTTTTGAATTCATCGAATGGCAGAAGCTTTTCAAATGCCGAAAGGGTCTCGCGCATACCGATGTGTTCGCTCTCGAAAAAAAGTATCGCACCGATATATTGAAAATAATGGCTGAAAACGATATATTCTGGGAGATAAACATATCGGGAAATTACAGCTGTTATTACGATTTTATTACAAACACGGAAAAACAGTACAGAATAGCCGGAAGCGGAGTGCGTATTTCGATAGGCTCGGATAATCACCGGATTTCGGATTTCAATATGAACAAGCTTATCGGAATACATAAGCTTGTAAAAAATCTGGGACTTCACAATGAATTCGATTGATCACGGCGTTGGTTTGCAGGCTCCCTCAGGAGACTTTCGGGTCGGTCTCAGAGCCTGTTCAGTATCCTCCAATCATCATCTTTTCGGCATATTTTCCCGCCGGCAAAGTCCGAAATTCTTGAAATA
>JAFLUR010000179.1 GCA_022508725.1 Oscillospiraceae bacterium | reverse complement strand
AAAAATCCACTCAAAAATCCAACGATTGGAGGAATACTAAACAGGCTCTTAAATACAGATTTATTGTAACATAAAAACAGGAAAAAGTAAATGCAAAAATACATCTGTATTTCCAGATTTTGTTGAACAATAATATTCGTATACGATCTGCGGATCGGTGTATAATACCGGGCGGTACTTATACAAGGATTCCAATCGGATTTATTTTAAAAGAAGTTGCGTAATATTTGGGTTGAATGAAACCGTTTTTGGGATACTTTTGTTTTTGTACGCTTTTTTACAAAATATGGGGTTTTATTTGCGCAAAATCCGCGAAAACAAAAAAGGGACTGCAAATGAACGCTTTACAATGCTCATTTGCAACAGTCCCTTTTTTATATTTATTTACTAGTACTTTCAAACGAACAAACCAAAACAAAAATTTTATCAATCATAAAAACTCTTGCAGTGTTCGTCCGGTACTCTTTTGGTGGAGCTGAGGAGAATCGAACTCCTGTCCGAAAACAAGTCCACATGAATTTCTCCGAGTGCAGGTTATGCTTGATTATCCCTCTGCCGTACTCCATAACCAAAGTGACGGCAGAAGTAGTCCCTAATTCATGGAAAGAGCCGGAACATTCTCTGACACACGTTCACCACAGGTATGCGCCTTACAATGAGCCGTGGTACTCTCAAAGAAGACGACGCCGCTTAGGCAGCGTAAGCTAATTCGTAATCGTTAGCGTTTATTTTTAAAGTTTGGGCTTATTAAAGTGACGCCCGGCACTACTCGCTTATCGTGCTTCATCATCCCCGTCGAAACCGGTGCAGCCCCGAATATATCGCTTGCGGTCGGAAATGCCGTAACCACCGCTGTATATATTATACCGGATAAAATAAAAAAATACAACTGTTTTTTCTGAAATAATAAAAAAATAATTAAACAGAGGTTATAAATTTGTTATTATATATATCGGAAAAAATAAAGCGGATTGTAATATCGGACATATCCGCAGACGAGCATGAAACGGGGATATCTTCTTCACCCACAGCAAATAATTCTCCCTTAATCCTATCACCGTTGTATTCCGAACCGTTCATATTATCGTCAAGAGAAATACATTCATATAAAATTTCGATGACATCTTCCTTTTTAAGCTTCTTCATTCCCTTTCCGAGCGGCTCATTCGCAAATTCGTTTCTGTAACCCAAAATTATCCCCTCTCCCGTTCCGGTATTTAAGTATATCATAATTTCAACATTATCCGTTTCGTTTATGACCGCGGGGACATATCCGTATTTTATATTCTCAAAATTCTCCGAAATCTCATATTCTTTATAAAACGGCACCGCGGTATTGTTTATCATTGCCGTATAAAACTCCGGTGCAATAACCGAATTGCCGCCGGAATCGCTTTTTATGCCTGCATCCGAACCTAAACATATGTATTTTTCACCGTCGAACATATATGCCTGCGTGTATATATGATTTACCGCCTTTTTGAAATTATCGGACATTTCGATAATATATCTGCCGTCTTTATATTCGACGGAAAAACCGTTTGCAATATCGGCTGCCGTATTATGTATATTATAATTTTCAGCCGTTTCCGTATCAAACCAACCGAATTTCTTCCAATATTCGTTTTTATCGTCCCATGAACATTCCTCGGCGTCTAAGGGTAATCGTATTTCCCCGGCTATTCTTCCGCCTGCCATGATACTTAAAAATTTTGATATGAATTTCGGATATTCTTCTCCGAAATTAAGCGCGCGGTATATTTCCGGCATACGTTCCGAGTCGTTTATATGCTCATACGGAAAATAAAGCGTCAGACCGTTGGCATTCTCACCGTCATTTGTTCCTCTGTTATACTTGACCGCACCGGATATACTTTCGGTAAGCGCCGGAGAATGTACATCATTGACAAGCTCCGCAAAATCCATAAGATCGATATGACTGTATTCACTGAAAGAAAATTCCATGCTCTCCGCTCTTGCCTTTGCTATTTTATCATATCCGCCGTTTTCCAATGTGTTATGGAGCGATGTGAAAAAATCCCGGAAAACCGGATAAACTTTCGTACTCAGCTCTTCAAGATCGATAACCGACATACAGGCATAATTATACGGATCGCTTAAATTTGCCGTGAATATATAATCATCCGTTATATTCTTTGCAATTTGAACCGAATTCGCGGACGGAAACTCACTTATCCGGGTGATAAAATCGGTATAATACCAGCCGCTTCCGGGTTCGATCTCCTCCGACGCTATTAAATAATCGGCATGACGGCTCAGCATAAGCGCAGTCTCAAAATTAGCCATAATACAAGCATCAAAGCCTACAATATCGAATTTTACACCCGCATCCGACAGCGCCTTGTCTATTTCATCTATTGTGAGAGTCGAGCCGGGATTGTTTTCATCCACTCCGAAACCGTAAACGGCACCTCCGCCGTGATTCCACAGAATAAGATCGTATCTGTCCGCGGGATAATTTTCCGCCGAAAATGAAATAAACTCCGAAAGAGCGTCCGCGGTAAGAATATCGTTGCTTTCGAGATCCTCTATAAGCACAAGTCTGTGATCCGTAACATCAAATCTCTGCGCCGTATCGGCTTTTATCCCGTCCGTATGCCATTTTATCGAGCCGCCCGTCTGTATTACAACATTCACATTGTTACCCGTTTCTGCATTCAGAATTTCTTTTATGTCGGCGCTTGCCGCTTTCCCTTCCGTTTCAAGATCACTGCCGCACATATAGATCATAATTGTTGTTATATCCGTCCCGTCACCCTTTATTTCGGTATATTTGCCGTTTCGTGAAAGACTGTCGAGATTTGTATATAAATTTCTCTCAAAAGAAAAATTTCCGGAATTTTTGTACCTTATTTTATCGCCGGACATCAGAAATTCGACCGTAAAGGCGGCTGTCAAAACCATACACACCGCCATAAACTTAACATAACGTTTTTTCATAAAGATAACCAATTCCTTTCGGTTCAAAAATAACAAAAATTATTGTTTGTCGGAAGCTTTGGGAATCATTTCAAAATAACCATGTAATATCAATTTATTTGTATTCGATGCGTATTATTCATAAATTTTATATTCGCCGATTGTCGGAATTTTGATATTCTTGATTTTTCTTTGAAAAAACAAAAATAATTGTTGATTTTTGCTTGAAATAATGATATAATTGCTGATGAAATATAAATTGTCATATAATTCATATTTCCGCAAATAATTTGCATAAATCATTTAATGTGTCCCTTTTTGCGTACGGCTTTAAGGGGTGAAAAGAGAATCGGGTGCGAATCCCGAACGGAACTGCCGCTGTATTTGCCTGTTTATTCCATTGATGAAAGTCAGTCACTGAGCAATCGGGAAGGCGGAGAATAAACAAAAAAAGGGCATAAGTCAGAAGACCTGCATTAACGGTATGGGCGTATGATTTACAGTCACTTGAATCTGCGCCAAACAAAACCGGCGGTAAAGAGCGACTGTTTTATGTTTACATAAAACACAGCTTTATAAATATACCGCTTTACGCCAATCCTTTAAACATAAAAAATATATGACGACCCCAAATTTCGTATGGCAAGGCAGCCGGCACCCCGTCGGAATTTATGTCGTCCGGTTTTTATGCCGTTGTTTTGAGGATTGCGGAAACACCCGTTCGGTTTAAAGAAATCAAAAAAATAATTTACGGAAAAATATACTTTTTTCTGCGAGTGTGCACACATTCGCACCGTTTTCCGTATCGGCGTTGTAAGTGAGACGTAAAACAAAATTTTACGATCGACCTTAACGATATAGGTGCGCCGTAAGACAAAATTTTACGACCGTTCCTCTTTGACCGGATTATTTTTTGATATTTGTTTTATACGGTGTTTCTTCAATATCAATACCGATAAAAATGATCAGCACGCGGATAAAGACAGCCGCGGCTTATTTTTTATGAAAGGATATTGTAAACATGAACAAAAAAAACCTAATCAAAAAATTTCTTTCCGTAATGGTAACGCTGTCTGTCACAGCGTCATTCTTACAGTCCGTATGCTTTTCCGAAAGCTGTGATGTGTCCGTTACAATCCCGTATGCCGATACCGACAATGACGGGATAAACGATTATATCCTTGAATTCGGCAGGCTTTCCTCATATTATGTATATGATTATTTTTCTCCCAATGAAAAGACATCCGACAGCTCTTCCGAAACATATAATTTCAGTGTTGACGGAAACAGCCCGTGCTTCTGCCGTGTCAGCAATCCTTATGATGAAAACTGCATTACCTACGGCAGCTATGTAAATCCCGAAAATTCACCGGCGATATCGATTTCCCGCGATCTGCTGTATCCCGTGCAATACGAAAACATGACAAAGCATACCGTTATCAATGATTTTTCGCTTAACGAATACGATACCGGGGATATATATATGAATATAAATCCAAAGGGACATATATCGGTCAATCCGGGAGATTCGTATACGCTTTTTCCGCTGAGAAACTGGCTTGCTGTCGAAAGCATTATGAACGCAAAGGTAACGGAACCCGATTTTCATTATGAAATCATCAATTTGGCAGGAGATGATTTTCTTTCGATAACGGAAAATCTTACGGACACTCCGATGAAGCACAGCGCCGAAATTACGTCACACGGCGAAGGTACCGCGATAGTTACGGTGACATACGACGCTATGATTGCTTTGGGAATGTCAAACCGCAGCGATGTATTTTATTCGGCAATACGTCCCGAAAATACCGGGGTTTTTGTTATAAGCTCGGGTATTCCGACAGGCACAAACACCGGTATGACCGTAAACACCGGAATGAACGAGCCGGAAAAAAAGCTGTCCGGCGATTATATTGATTATGAGCATGATATTTTGTATTATACCGGTCCGGCAGGTGCGGAATATTCTTTCACTCCCGAACAAGGCACATCCGTTTCCGTTCTGCGTCCCGAAT
>JAFLUR010000178.1 GCA_022508725.1 Oscillospiraceae bacterium | reverse complement strand
ATTCAAATATGCCGGAATGGGCAAGACCTACGGTCCGGAAAATGCTTGATAAAGGTATTCTCAAGGGCAATGAAAACGGAGAACTTGGGCTTACGGATGAAATGCTCAGAATGTTTGTTATGAATGACAGAGCGGGATTGTATGATTCTGTGCAGCAGTCGCCGTCAATGTAACAGGCGTAAAAATGATACAATTATACTTAAAAAACGCCGCTTTATTTTGTGCCGGTTATTATCCGGAAAACACTTGACTTACTCCCCTTCCGGAGTGATATATGATAGAAAATATACTTTGAAAGGGGTATTTTCAATGGCTTTTATTGATGATCTTTACTACGGCAACATCAAACCGGCGGATAGTGAATTTGTAAAAAATTCGGAATTTGATAAAGCGTTAAAGACATTTTGCGACTGTGAGACTGAGCTGCGAAAAGAGCTTGACAAAGACGCGTATGAAGTGATTACCCGACTGATAAATTCGCACAATAAATTATTAGCAACGACCGGCTTGGAAAATTTTAAGATCGGTTTCAGATTGGGGGTAAAAATGATGTGTGCCGGTCTTATTGATGAAACCGGTGCGTTTAAGGAGATGACGGATTAAAATTTATTAAAAGAGGCGGTTTCCGGTTTGAGACCGCCCTTTTATAATTTCGTCCTAAAACTAAATATTTTGGGACACTTTTAAAATCCGCGTGTTTATGCGATTTTTTCAAAATTATATACCAATTGACGACAAATTTTATTATAATGCTAATATAACATATAAATGGCATAAAGTCAAGACTTTTTTAAAATTTCCTGCTGTTTGTATCAGACGGTTTTTTATTATTTACCGTCATATTTCTGGTCAAAAGGAGCGTGATTTTATGGCTCGAAGGGGCGAAAATATCTATAAAAGAAAGGATGGTCGTTATGAAGGACGCTACATAAAAACATACGATATTAACGGAAAGGCGGTATACGCTTCTGTATACGCAAGAAATTATGCTGATATAAAGGACAAACTTGCAAAGTGTAAATCGGACAATCCGCCGAGACTGGCAGGCTCGGCTGCACTGCTGTCCGATTGGCTTATCACTTGGATTGAATCGGAAGATAATATAAAGGAAACGACAAAACGTCTGTATAAGAGTAATATTAAAAATCATATCATTCCGAAAATCGGGAAGATCCCGCTGAAAAGATTGAGCGGCGACATATTGCAATCGTTTGTATCCTCATTCAAACTTGCGCCGTCAACCGTTCAGCTGATATTTACAGTATTAAAATCAGCTCTGACGCGCGCAGAGGACAGAGGTTTTATTACAAATATATGGTCAAAGGTAAAGCTGCCAAAAAGAAAAAGCTCGGAAGTAACAATACTTACTCCGCAGGAACAGAGTAAACTGGAGAGTGTCTTATGTGAGAAAAATGATATAGGAATATTGATTTGTCTTTATATGGGACTTCGTATAGGCGAACTGTGCGCTTTAAAATGGAGTGATGTTGATTTTGACAATGGAATAATACACATAAAAGGAACACAGTCAAGAATTGATGGAGAATTAAAAGTAATGCCGCCGAAAAGCAAAGCGTCATGCCGGGTTATACCGATTCCCGATTTTTTAGCGGAAAAGTTGAAAACACGTGAAAATTACAGCGAGTTTGTGTTGTCGAATAATGGAAAAGCCGTTGAAACGAGAGCATATCGCAGACGACTGAAAACACTGTTAAAATCGGCGGAACTGCCGGATATCAAATTTCACGCTTTGCGTCACACGTTTGCGTCAAGAGCGTTGGAAGTAGGTATGGATTATAAAACTTTAAGTGAAATATTAGGTCATGCGTCCGTGTCGATTACTATGGATTTGTATGTTCACTCACTTGATGAACATAAGAAAAATCAGATGAATAAACTGAACCGGATATTTAATTTACCGTCAGAATAAACCGTCAAAAATTGCTGAACCGGCGTATTTAAGGCGATTAACGGACATTTGTCCCAAAATATTTAGTTTTAGGACAAATTCTCGGTAAACGCGCTATTATGAGGATTTTTATTCGTAGTATGCCAAATTGACGGTAAATTATACAACTTAAATTATAATCGGAGGGATGAATATGAAAAAAAGGTTTATAAGTATTTTGTTGTCGGTATGTATGATCACCTCGTTGCTGCCGGTGTTTGGAACAACGGCGTTTGCCGCCGATACGGTAACGCGGGCGGAATGGATTTCGCAGCTTGTCGAAACATTCGCTATGACGGTGGAAAATGATGATAATATGCCCGATAACTATTTCAGCGACATTACAGAGGACGATAGCTGTTACAGAGATATTTTGCTTGCCGTCGAGTTCGGTGTAATTGACATTGAAGCCGGAGACGCGTTTGAGCCGGACAAGCCCACAACGCGCGAATTTGCGGCTCAGACACTTAATCATGCGTTGCAATTTCAGCTTGCTGAAGATGCGGAATATACATACAGCGAATCCGGTGACGTTACATATCCCGATGATATTCAAGTTGCCGTAAATCGCGGATGGTTCGCGCTTTCCGGTGATAATTTCCTGCCGGAAAAGGCGGTTACATCAGCGGAAGCAGACGCAATGCTTGCAGACGCAGCAAACGTACTTGACGCTGATGTAATTGATGAAAATTACGACAGTACATACGAATTTGCAGCCGGAGTTATTGAAATACCCCAAACTGCCGATGTATCTATCAGCGCTGATACCGTAACTATCACGGATTGCAGTGAGTCAATCAGCGCCGGCGATATTTTTGTGGTGTATACAAGCGGCTACCCTATCGCATTTAAAGCATTGAGTGTTGAAACGGTCGATAATACAATCGTTATCAATGTTACAACGGACGGAACAGAGGACGCTATTGTATCTGTGGACGCGGAAGGTATAATTGACATTGACCTTGAAAATTTTGAAGCAAACGAGCTCACCACATACTCAATAACAAATATGGAAACGGGAAAACAAGAAGAACTCACTGTTGAGTTAATGGGTATCAGTTATGATAAAAAATCAAAGACTCTTACCGCTTCACAGCAAATTAAAATCGGTAAGTCCGCTGCGGGTTCGGTCAGTATTAAAATGAGCAATTTGAAGCTTAATCATAAAGAAAATATCCTGACAAACAATTATATGGCTTATATTACCGCCGATACAACGGTTACAACCGCTATATCTTTTGACTTCGGCAATTATGCGGGATTGCCGTCAAGCATGACTTTGGGATATATAAATATTTACGGAATAGGTTCGATTTCGCTTACCTTTGAATGTGCAATCGAAGGCGGAGTAAGTATGGCTTGGGACGGAAAGCTGAAAACCGGATTTACATACACCGAACATGACGGATTTCGGTTTGAGAAGGAATATACACAAAAAGATTTTACTTTTACGGCAGAGACAAAAATTAACGCGTGTGTAAGATTGACCGCCGCTATAGACTTGGTTTTGATAAAAGGAAGCGTTTGGGGAACGATCGGCGTAAGGGTGAATTTTATATATAAAGACCATGGAAGCGGCAAACCTAAAATGTGTGAGACGCTAAACGGATATTTGTATGCAAGAGTGGGAGTAGATGTAGAAATTATCGGTATAGATGTATTTAACAGATCGGTTGATATTTTTACGGAAAATAACAGTCCGGTGAGAGTATATTCCCATTATGAGGACAGTCTTCGCGTTGAAGCTTGCACAAGAGGGCAAGATGTTAAATACGTCACAAAGACTTCATCGAAATATTTTAATCCGGCTCCAAGCTACGGACAGAGTTCTTATGAAAGTTCCGGCAGCAGCTCAGGTAATGGTTCAAGTGGAGGTTCAAGCGGGGGTTCCGGCTCCGGTACAAGTGAGACTGTGGTAATTTGGGAGTATAAGGTTGATAGCGATAACAATGCGACTATAACCGGATATAAAGGTACTTCAACAGCAGTTGCAATTCCGTCAAAAATTGATGGATATACTGTGACGGCTATAGGTAGTAGTGCATTTAAAAATAATAAATCAATAAAATCAGTTACTATGCCGAATACGATCATAGCAATAGGTAGTTCAGCTTTTTATAACTGCACAAATTTATCAAACGTTCAATTACCAGCATATATAGAAAAATTAGAGTATTATGCATTTAGCGGTTGTGATTCTTTGACAGAGATAGTTATACCCAAGACATTAACCTCATGTCCCGGAAGTTTGGGTTATGGTTATGGTCCGTTTAATGGTTCGGGAATCGTAACAGCAGAATTTGAAGATGGAATGACAGAAATACCAAGTGATGTATTTTTAGGAAGCAATAAATTAAAAAACGTAAAAATTCCGGATACAGTGATTAAAATAAAAAATGAGGCTTTTAGAGGGTGTTCTTCTTTAGAAACAATTAAAATTCCTAATAATGTAACTCATATAGAAGAATCTATATTTAGTGGTTGTTCATCTTTAAAAGAAATTTCTATTCCTGATAGTGTAACATCAATGGGAACACAGATTTTTAAGAATTGTACCTCTTTGGAAAAAGTTAAACTACCAATAAAATACAATAACATACCCGAAAGCACATTTTATAATTGTCAAAATCTTGTAGAAATCAATCTTTCTGAAACTATAACATCTATAAATAGTAGTGCATTTTATGGATGCTCTAAATTTGAAAATGTGATATTGCCAAAATATTTAGAGAAAATAGGAGGCAGTGCATTTTATGAATGCGCCGCATTAAAAGAAATTACCATACCTGACAGTGTAACCAGTATCGGAAATTCAGCTTTCTATAACTGCGATAGTCTTGTTATAGCTGCAGTAAAAGGCTCCGGCAGTATTGGATCGAATGCATTTTATGACTGCGATGCACTTACAACGCTTACGATCGGTAATGGTATAACCTCAATCGGCTCAAATATGTGTTATGGTTGTGATAGTTTGACAGATGTTA
Source organism: Oscillospiraceae bacterium (assembly GCA_022508725.1). Lineage (GTDB taxonomy): Bacteria > Bacillota > Clostridia > UBA1381 > UBA1381 > JAFLUR01. The sequence goes on along the minus strand of JAFLUR010000178.1, from coordinate 109 downwards.
CATTCGGTATAGGTTTAACTACAATCCCTGATTCCGCATTCAGATTGTGTTCATCATTGCAGGAAGTAATACTGCCGCGTTATTGTACAAAAATATCAGCTAATGCGTT
>JAFLUR010000177.1 GCA_022508725.1 Oscillospiraceae bacterium | reverse complement strand
AAAACCGTCCGGAGTGATTGGGCAGTTGCAACAACCTTTTTCGCCGTTCGTAAATCCGATCGTAAAATAATAGGCATGATCGATGTCCGGCATGAATTGACCGTTCCTTTTCTGAAAGAATACGGAGGACATATCGGATATGCCGTGGTCCCATCCGAACGAAGAAAAGGCTATGCCGTGCGAATGTTGAAATTGGCTTTATCATACTGTGACACTCTCGGTATTCCGTCGGTAAGACTCGGCTGCTATGCGGATAATGAAGCCTCAATCCGAACCATAGAGCGCTGCGGCGGAGTGTGTATTGAAGAAAAACCGTATTCCGACGGAAAGCCGATGATCATATATCGGATAGATGCAGCCGAAGCTTTGGGAAGGGGCGGCAATGGGAACATTTGAGTTTGACGGAGAAAAGTATAAAAAAGCGTCAAGGCACCAAAAAGAGTGGGGAAATACTCATTTTTTATTATGCCACAGATGGTTATTGATTCCCCGATTAAATCTTGAAGAATTATGTGAAGAACTTTCTTGCGAAAGTCAAGGAATTTCTTATAAAATTCTTTGAAGAAAACCGCAGGAAAACGGAGTTTTACGACCGGTCAAGGTTTTCCGGCGCAGAATTTCCCGATTTGGGCAAGCATAAAATTCAAGAGCCGGTTGGAGAAACAATAATATTTACAGACTTTTTTCACAGACAAAAAAATGAGGACGATTGCAATTGCAAAAGTCCTCATTTTTTTGCCTGTTATAAGGATTAGTCTTTACCGATCTTTCTTTACCGTTTTGCCTATCACATCAACCAGCTTTTCTATATCGATAGGCTTGGAAACGTGCGCGTTCATACCGCTTTCCAATGCCTGCTTTTGATCTTCATCGAAAGCATTAGCCGTCATTGCGATTATAGGTATGTTCGCAAGCTTCGGATTGCTTATCTTGCGGATCTCTCTTGTGGCTTCATAGCCGTTCATTTTCGGCATTTGGATATCCATAATTATCAGCTCGTATTGACCGACATCGGCATGCTTTACTTTTTCCACGGCTTCTTCGCCGTCAACGGCCTTATCCACAACAAATCCTCTCTCGGTAAGCAGCTCCTCCGCAATTTCACGGTTCAATTCGTTATCCTCAACAAGCAGCAGACGCGTACCTTTGAGATCCTCTATCGTTTCGGCTTTCGGCTCTTTGTATTGATCGGAACCGGCATCGGTGGTTGCCGAAACCAATATATCGCGAAGAACCGACAGGAATATCGGCTTATTGCAGAATGCCGTAACTCCCGCGGCGCGGGCTTCATCTTCAAAATCAGTCCAATCGTATGCGGTAACAATTATTATCGGCGTATCATCTCCGACAATGGCGCGTATCTGCCGGACAACCTCCAATCCGCTCAGATCGGGCATGAACCAATCTATTATATACGCATTGTAATCATCGCCCAGCTCATGCGCCTGTTTTGCGTGAAGCACCGCCTCTTTGCCGTGCATTACCCATTCCGCACGCATACCGAGCCGGTGAAGCATTTTGGAAACATTGTCGCAGGTGGTAAAGCTGTCATCCGCCACAAGAGCGCGCAGTCCGCGAAGCTCGCTGACCTCCTCGATATGCTGAGGCTCATTTATCAAACGAAAATCGAAATTAAGGACAAACTCCGTACCTTTGCCCTGTTCGGATTTCACCTCGATCGTACCGCCCAATGCATTGACTATATTTTTTGCTATCGGCATACCCAATCCGGTACCCTGAATACCGCTTACGGTAGTGTTGCGCTCACGTTCAAACGGTTCAAAAATATGCTCGATAAATTCCGGACTCATGCCGATACCGGTATCCTTTACGCATATCTCATAAGAGCCGTAGCCCTTCGGAGCGGTCGGCTTTTGTTGTATTGTAAGCGAAACCGTTCCTCCCGCCGGTGTAAATTTCATGGCATTTGAAAGCAGGTTTAAAAGGACTTGATTTAAATGCAGCTTGTCACAATAAATATCCTCGTCGATCACATCGACCGTATCCATAAAAAAGCTGAGCTGCTTGTTTTGCATCTGAGTCTGTATTATATTTCGCAAATCTCTGAAAATATCGGAAATGGTACACTCCTTTTCCTCTATATTGAGCTTACCCGATTCAATTCGACTCATATCGAGTACGTCATTTATGAGCGAAAGCATATGATTACTCGATGAAAGGATTTTACGCAAATACTCCTGTGTGCGCTCCCGGTTATCGAGATTGGTTTGCACAAGAGTGGTATAACCTATAATCGCGTTCATCGGCGTTCGTATATCGTGGGACATATTGGACAAAAATGTGCTTTTTGCTCTGTCCGCGGCTTCCGCTTTTTGGAGCTTTTCGGTAAGCACCGCTTTTTCAACCGCTTGCTGCGTCAGAATTTTTGCGTTCCGGCGCATCCAAAGATAATACAAAAAAATTGTAAGCGACAGCATTGCTCCCAAGTACATCCATATCATCTGGACGGCATGAACACTGGTGAAAGCTTCTTTTTCCGGAACGGATACCGCTATAGACCACTGATTGATGCCGGCGGGGGCGTAGTACAGATATTGCCAACCGTTGGTTTTGGGGGTGCGGAATACCACATATCCTTTATTAAGATTCATAAGATCGCTGAGATATGTGTCCCAGTTCCCTTTACCTTTTGTTTCGTGAACGGAATTATCGGAAGAAAATTCTTTAATGTTTCCGAGTCCTTCATTAAATGTGTCAACAATCAAATCACCGCTTTTTGTGTCTATTATGTAAACGCTTGCCTTTGCATTGTAGAGATGATCCACATTAAGACTGTTTGGCAGCTTTTCAAGCTCGGTAACACCGTAGAGCAAAGCAACGGTTTTTCCGTTCTGAATTATCGGCACAAAGTGACGCAATATCGGCTCGCCCTTTTCCATACTTAAAACACGGTTGGAGATATGTTCGCCTAAAGGCGCCTCCATGGCGAATGATATATTTTCGTATTCCCTCGCGTTACTGATAGATCCGTCGGGGAAAAACACGGTTTCATCCTCCATAATCATATGCAGCCGCATGGTTTCAAACAGCGGAGCGTTTGCTTTCATAGCTGACAAAGCCGCGTCTATATCGAAGTTATCGGGCTGTGATAAAATATTCGCGGTCGCGTTGAGAATTCTGCTGTCGCGCTCGAGCTTTGTCGTTATCTCCTCGATAACGGTGTTTACGCCTTCCTCCATACGGCTTATCGATCGTTCCGTAAGCACTTTTGTAATCCGGAGATAGGCCCCGATGAGAAGCAAAAAAATAACAATGATAACGATACCCGTTGACGTAAGACCGTTAGCTGTTTTCACAAACTTATCTTGTTTGTTTTTACCGCTCATAATATAAATCCTCCTTCATCAAACTGCATGCAGTAAATTATTTAAGTTCTGTTTAATTATAACACAAAAAAAATAAGTTTGCAATACAAATATTCTTGAACGCCATTATTCCCATGTTTTTCCACATCCTGTGCATTACAGCCGAACTCCGATGCCGCCGTCATTTCACCGTTACTTCTCAAACACAAACCTAACTTTCATATATCCGGTTTGCAAACAGAAGTCTTGTCACAAGCAAAATTCCTCTTACACATAATTCAATGCACATTGCTATCCATGCGCCCGCAAGCCCCAGAACGGGAGTGAGTATCAATGCAAGACCTATTCGCACAAGCCATATGCTGAAAAAATTCATAAGACTCGGAATAAGCGTATCCCCCGCACCCCTCAGCGCGCCGGACGCAACGATCGACGCGGCATAAAGCGGCTCCGCAAATACCTCAATACGCAGCACCTTTGTTCCGAGCTCCCGGACCTGCGGATCAACAGTAAGTATCGCAAATACATAAGGCGCAAGAAAATACATGACCGCGCCTATGATACTCATGATCGCAACTCCCATAACCGAGGACATTCTTCCGAACCGCCTTGCAAGATCAATTCTTTTCGCTCCGATGCTCTGCCCGACAAGAACCGATGCCGCAGACGCTATGCCGTATCCCGGCATATAACACAGACTCTCGGCTGTAATCGCAAATGAATTTGCCGCTATCGCAACCGTACCGAGGGGCGCTATAATTCTTGTTGTCATTACCATTGCCCCGCACATTGCCATATGCTCAAACGCCATAGGTACGGATATCTTAACCGCGCGTTCCAAATATTTTTTATTGTACTCAAGCTTCTCGCTTCCGGTAAGGCGCATATCTTTATTGCATACGCTTGCCGCAAAAAACATCGCGCAGGCTGTGACCGCCTCCGCAAGCGCCGTTCCCAGCGCCGCTCCCGTAACTCCCATACCCAATCCGGTAAATGATATCCTGCCTACACCGAACGACGGGAATATGAAAAAAAGATTGAATATTACATCCAATACGCACATACATCCGTTAAGAATACTCGGAACGCGCATATTGCCTGTACTCTGCAGCATTCCGCCGGATATGCAGTTAAGCTGCAAAAAAGGGATGGACAGAGAATATATCAGAAAATATTTTCTTGCATCGCCTCTTATGGCTTCCTCCGCCCCAAGCCATACAGGGAGCGAATAATCTGTTGCGGCTCCTATCGATGCAAGCAAAATCGAGAATAACATAGACGCAAGCAATGCGTGTTTGAAAATCTGCCTTGCCGACCGGCTGTCCTTCGCTCCGATATATTGAGCCGACTGCACCGAAAATCCCGCCGCCGCCGCTGAACACAATCCTCCCAAAAGCCATGTGGAGGTTGAAACCAAACCAACCGACGCGCTCGCCCGGGCGCCTATCTTCCCCAACATTGCCGCGTCTATATACTGCATTGCAATGGATATTATCTGTGCAAGAATTGCCGGCATACTTAAGCGCAGAACAAGCATAAACTGCTGCCTGAATGTGACCGCCTTATCAAAATCCATAAAAACCTCCCAAATAACTTAAAATCGCAAAACGGCTGTTCCGAATAAATATAATTAAGGAAACACTGATTTAAAGGTAACGAAAAAATATACGCTTTTTCAGAGCCTGTTTAGTATTCCTCCAATCGTTGGATTTTTGAGTGGATTTTTCT
>JAFLUR010000176.1 GCA_022508725.1 Oscillospiraceae bacterium | reverse complement strand
GGCAGAACGTGGCGTATAACCAGCCGCCGCATACAAGCTATTATGTCGGCTCCGCAGCTCTTGCGACGGATGCGGGCGGAAATAAATTGAACTATCTCGCGCCGGAAACACCGTTTACAAAGGTAACATACGAAATTCCAAAAGGTATTCCCGTAGATGAAATCACTCTTTCCGAGAGCAGCGTAAGCGTTGAAAAAGGAAAAACTGTTTCGATAGACGCGATCATCAAACCGGATGATGCCGCAAATAAATCCGTTGACTGGATATCATCGGATGAGACTGTGGCAAAGGTTTCAAAAGGAGTAATTACAGGCGTATCGGAGGGTACGGCTACGATCACGGCTGTCACGCGCGATGTCGCCGAGGACGGCGAGCATCTTACCGCAGAGTGCGAGGTTACGGTTTATGCAAATCATGTGACCGGCGTAAAAGTAATTCCCGAAGCATTGGAATTGGGGACCGGAGTTACGGAGCGTGTATCAGCCGTTACGGAGCCGGAAAATGCAACGGACGGCGCTGTTATATGGTCTTCCGCAGATGAAAGCATAGCGGTCGTTGACGAGGAAGGCAACGTTACCGGCATTGCTGACGAGGCGAGCGGAACATATATCACGGCAAAGACGGTTGACGGAGGTTATGAAGCGTCATGCTATGTTGCGGTATATCCGTTCGGAAAAACGGATATAACCGGCGATAATGAGTTTGTTTCGGATAGCGCGGATCCGAATACAACGGTAATTGCAGAGGCGGCAAGCCTTACAATTATACAGGAGAGCGCCGCGGACGGTGTTCTGGCGTACAAGGAGTTTGAACCGTTCAAAGAAGATAAAGCGGAGATTTCGTTTATGTTTGATGCCGGCGGCGTATACGAGGGCATGGGAAGAGGCGATTGGACGGGACGCGAGTACACATACGGTATCGAGTTCCTTGACGAAAACGACAATAATATTTTGACGCTGTCACAGGCGTATGCGAAAGGTCCGCAGGGCACGCAGAGTAAGATAAGGGACGAAAAGCCTGTTTTCGCATCTGACGACTGGGAAGCAACGTTGTTTGTGAACGGAGGCAGTCCGTTTGACAGAAACACACCGGTATGGAAAGTAAATTTGGAGTTTGATTATGATAATGACGAATGTCATGCCGTAATAATCGGTAATGCGGGAAGCGGAAGCGTTTATGAAAAGATTTTTGAATTAAACGGCGCAAGCTTTGCAAAGCTCCGATACTACAATACAAAGGATACCGACTCGGCATTGATAACCGCATGTCCTAAAATAACTTCGCTGCATTATTTCCGGACCGAAATGCTTACCCGCAAGAATAATATTGCGGTTACCGGCATAAATGCAAACAAGGCGGATGTTTCCTTTGAGATAACCGAGCCGTATGAGAATGTGACGGTTATAGGCGCGCTTTATGACGAAGACAGCCTTGTTGAAGTAAAATCCGCTGCGATAAATGTCGGTTTGTCGAAAGTATTTGCAAAATTGAGTGAAAGCTTTGAGTTTTCAAATAACGTAAGCGATTATGATTTAAAGGTATTTTTATGGAATTCTTTTGACGAAATAATACCTTTGACACAAAAGGATAAAATTGCAAAGGGCGAACAGCCCAAAGCGCCGGAACAGACGGAGGAACCGGAACAGACGGAAGAGCCTTCTGTCGAGCCTACGGTTGAACCGACCAAGGCTCCGACGGGAATCTTATTTGAAACGAAGGAAGACTTCCTGATTAAAGACGGCGGAAGATGGATCATTTCAGCCGACTCAGCCAATTCAGGCAGAAAAACAGACGACAATGAAATCGTATCGGAAGTATCCGAGGATAAAGGCGGCAATACGACGCCGAAGCTCCATCTTATGGATAAGGCGGTGCAGTATGTGCTTAATGACGACGAGGTCATACTTTCGGGCGGATTTAAGCTGACATATGATATGTTTATCGATACCGCGGACTTCGCATACAACGGAAGGGCGTTCAGAACGTATTTCGATAATACGGCGCATCCGTTTGACAGGATAACGGGTGTAGCGAAAGAGTACGGAGATAAGAATGCGTTCTTCCATATTACGGATATCGGAAACAAGGTTTATACAACATCGACCGAGTCTGCCGTTGCCACTAAGGAGGCGAGCGACGGAATTGCGCTTTCCGATAAGACGATTGAGGGTAATACATGGTATCGGGTAGTTATTGAGGGTAATCTGACCGACGGTAAGGTTAAAGTCGAATATTATTCGCATGGCACGGAATATAACGAGGATCTCGACATATCCTCGCAGACGCCGGTAATATCGTCCGATGCATCCTATACGGATGGACGCGATAAAGTTCTCAGACAGATAAAATTCATGCGTACCGCCGGCGGCGACCTGTATTACGATAATATTAAGCTTGAAACGATAGATTGAAAGATATATGCGGATAAACAAAATTTATCCGCATAATCCTTATTCGGTAAAAGCATCGATTATTGAATTATTATTTAATTATTTATAAAAAGGAAGTGACCGACTTTGAATAAGAAATTGAACAGCAAGAGATTTTTAAGTCTTGCCGTTGCATTGACAATGGCGGCATCGTTGTTTACGGCTCCGAATGTAAGCGCGGCGGAGGCAATTCCGGCATTTCCGGGCGCCGAGGGCGGCGGAATGTACGCTACCGGCGGACGCGGAGGTACGGTTGTTCATGTTACCAATTTGAATGACAGCGGCGCCGGCTCGCTGAGAGATGCCGTTTCTCATACCGGCAGGATAGTTGTTTTTGATGTTGGAGGAACAATCCAATTAAAATCCGATATTTCCTGTGCGGGAAACGTTACCGTTGCGGGACAGACCGCGCCCGGGGGAAAGGGCGTTACTCTCAAAGGCGGAAAATTCGCATTCGGAGGCGACAATACCATTGTAAGATTTATCTCGTCACGTCCCGGAGAAAAGGGTTCGGGCGATTATGACGCATGGGGCGGTTCCAAAGGCTCAAATTCCATAATAGACCACTGTTCCATAGGCTGGGCAAACGACGAGCAGTTCGGATTGTATTAAAACAATATGAGCCAAACGGTTCAGTATACCATTGTCGGACCGTCAAACTGTGTTTCATATCACTCAAAGGGCGCTCACGGCTTCGGAGTAATGTTCGGTAAGGGACAGAATTCATGGCATCATAATCTGCTTTGCCACTCGCTTTCGCGTAATTTCCGCGGTAAGGTGAACGGCACAAATTCAATGGATTTTGTCAACAATGTAATATATGACTGGGGCTATCAGACGGCTTACGGTACCATGGGACACCTTAATTATGTGAACAATTACTTAAAAATGGGTCCGTCCACAAAAAAGGATCAGCGTTTCTTGAATATGTCCTCCGGTACGAATTACGATATATTCAGATTTTTTCTCACCGGAAATAAGATGATGAATTCCGACGGAACGGTATGGTCGGAGTCGCTCAACAATAATAACTGGAACGGCGGCGTTAATTACGGAAATGCGGGATTTGACGAAAGCCATTACCGTGTGGATACATATTTCCCGGTAAGCGCGTCAAACGGAGAGGATGTATCGGTTGCAAAAAATCCGGAATCTGCGGACGATGCGTTCGAACACGTTGTATCATATGCGGGAGCGTCCGTAAATCCCGCGAATAACGCGCAAAGCGGATATGACTACAACTCAGACAGTACGCGTACAAAAATTGACGCACAGGTGCTTTATGAAACAAGAACCGGCACAGGCTCTCTTACAGGCGGCAGAGTTTTCTCCACAGTAACCGATTCCGCCGTATTGGACGCAATATCGACTTATGGAATACAGTATTGTGATTACAATTCGTATTATCCCGAGCCGGTTACCGAAAAAACGATTACCGATTCCGATAATGACGGTATGCCGGACGAGTGGGAGCTGGCAAGAGGACTCGATCCGAATAATCCCTCTGACGCAACAGGCGATTATTTGGGTCATGGATATAATAATATCGAGTACTACATAAACGATCTTACGGTCAACGCATTCCCGGAGGGAGTTGTGACCCTTTCGCCGGAATTGGTTGATCTGGGCGAGGACTATGCAAATGCCAAGGCAGATGCCGATGGGATCAAGCTGTCGCCTACATCTATAAAAACAGCTGAAGATCTGATTCTTCCCACATCGGGTACAAAAGGCTCAACGATCACATGGAGCAGCAGTTCAAATGCTGTTGTTATAAAGAATAACAAGATTTCACAGGTAAAGCGTCCCGAATCCGCAAGCACTGCCGTAACGCTTACAGCAACAGTAACAAATGGAAAATTTACGATAAAACGCGGATTTGCAATAACGGTTCTCGGACTTCCGACCAAGTTTGATTTCGGCGGCGGAAACGTGCAGAGCGGATATGCGGCTGTTCCCGCAAACAAGCTATATTCAGCCGACAGCAATTACGGTTTTGTCAGTGTTCAGGAGAATATGACACGCGCTCCGGGAGATATTCCGTCCGGATATGATAATCTGTACGCCGATCAGGTTCTGGGCACGGGTCAGTTTAAAGCCGAGATGCCGAACGGAAAATATACCGTGATAATTCATTACGGCTGCTGGAATGAGAGCTTCGGCACAAATTTCACGGTTGAGGGCGTAAGCTCAGGCAATCTGTTTTCAACGACCGCCGCGCAGTATGTTACCGAAGTTGAAATAACGGATGGCGTGCTTGACGTGGATATTAACAGAGGTGACAAATCCTACGGCGGCTATATCTGCGGATTGGAAATTTTGACAAAGGATCCGGCGTCGGAATATCATTTCGATTTCGGAGGCGGGGATGTTCAGAGCGGATACGATGCGGTTACCGCTTCGACCGCATATTCCGTTATGACGGGCTACGGCTTTGTCGGCGGTTCCAGAGAAAATATGACGCGCGCGCCCGGAAATATTCCGTCCGGATATGAGAATTTGCATAACGACCAGATCTCGGGCGAAACAACATTTAAAGCTGATCTTCCTAACGGAAAATATATTGTGACTATCCATTACGGAAGCTGGAATACCGGATTCGGTACAAATTATACGATAGAGGATG
>JAFLUR010000175.1 GCA_022508725.1 Oscillospiraceae bacterium | reverse complement strand
GGGAATACTTTGTGTATTTCAAGAATTTCGGGCTTTGCCTGCGGGGAAATATGCCAAAAAGATGATGATTGGAGGATACTAAACAGGCTCTTATACGGATACATATTCTTTTTATTTTTTTCAATTGATATTTTTTATCGAACTTTCATTGCTTTATCGTTATATCCATTCATTTCTTGCTTTAAAACACGGCGACATGAACAAACTAACTGTAATCGGAAATGTATTGAGCCGGGATTTTACACCGATAATCAAAACAACGGCAGACAAATCTGCAGGAAAAAGAGTGCTTTTCCCGGTTGCATAGGTGAGCCGTAAAACGATACGACCGGAGCGGTGTTTTCCGGAATTTCCCGGTTTGGGCAACCGAAAAATTCAAGAGTCGGCCGGAGGATCAATAGTATCAGAGGAGGAGAACGAATGAGGGCAAAGCTATTTTTTCGCGTACTTACAGCGTCGGTTATTTGCGCTTGTATGATTTTTGCAAACCTTGCGGGAGAGTTTATCCATGCGCAGGATTCGTATGAATACGTCGGCGAGGATACAATACGAACGTCTGTAAACGCCGATGCAAATCCGGATTTCACCATTCAGCATTATTTTTGGTTTCCGCAGGTGGCGCGGGGCGATACGGGCGCGACGCTTCCGTTTATAGATACGGAAAACGACACAAATCCGGGCGAAAACCGCGGAGGAAAGCTGCCGAAAAATTCAGGCATGAAAGGTACCGGCAGTTTATCGAATTACAATGGAGATTGGGATATTTTTAACGTAGAACTGACGCAGGATGATTCGACGGACGGTCAATACCGCTTAAAAACCGTAGATGTTTTAACGCCGCTTTTCGCGGACGAAGCGACTTCCTATCGCGAAAATCCGCAGATAGCGTATATGAACCGTCTGTATAACGGCATTAACGATTATAACAAGAATTATACCCTTACCGAGGTCTGGGTATATCAACCGACGAAAACGGAACCGGCAACGCCGGCGGAGAATCTTACGCCGGAACAATTCGTTGTCTATACGACTCCCGCGGAAAAATCCGATAATGGCGTAATTACGCAGCGTTATCCGGAGCGGATACGCTTCACCAATAATCCTGCCAACCCAAATCTGACGCTTAACGATAAAGGCGAACCGAACGCTTCAATTACGGGAGTGACTAAACATATTCGTACCGACCCGACCGATAACAACGGCGCTCAGACGATTATAAGCATCGATAGCCCGGCCAGAGGCGGATATACCGAAGCCTATCCGTATAATTATACGATTTTGATTCAAGAAAACACCGTTATCCGTTTGGTATTTGAGGTGACGACCGGCGAAGCCGTTCAACCGGCAAATTTTTTTGATTACGATATTACGGACGGATATGTCTATACCGGCACAAACGGCGAAACCCGTCTGAACGACCGAAGAGTAGACAAGGATACCGAAAAAAACGTAAGCTATCAAAAGCAAAATCCCGGCGCGGTGCTTTATGCCGATACCTATCGTCAGGGAATCAATTCTCCCGGCAACTATAAAGAAGCCGGCGCACGGTATGCTTTCGGCAATTCAAACACCGGTATGGGATGGATAGATCAGACATTTAACGGCGCAAGAATCAATATCTGGAACAATTTTTCCGGAGGAGCGAACTCTACACTGGGAACCGGAAGCAGCGGTTACGGAGGCGCCGCTTTCGGATTGGTTAAAGGCGTGAAATATTCCGGAGATAAAACCGCGGACGGCGGAGCGATTGACGCAACTCCGGTGTTCGTTGAAGGAATCTCCGCGCCGAATATTTTCGGCAGAGAATATACCGAAGGCAAGACGGTATACGCGAGCGGAGAGTATTCGCTGGGTTTCTTCCGGCAGGGCGGGACGTATACCTTAAGTTCGGTTCGCGATAACGCGAAAAACACCGATGTTGCCCAAAATCTGAGAGACTTCAAGATTATGGCGGAAAACTCTTCTATTTACTCGAATCAATTCTGGCCCATGGACGGCTCACCATCGCATGGTACGGATAATCACGACCTGCTGTTTGGCGATACGGCTTTGGAATCAAAGCGTCTGTTTGCCCGGGAGTCGGAAAGAGGAGCGGCAAATTTCAATTATAACGACGATACCCTGCCGACTGCCGATGACCGGCAAGGCGATCACAATGCCTATTTCGGAATGAGCTACGCTATAGATTTCACTATCGATCCCGGATACGTTTCGCCGCTGGAGTATTGGTTTTACGGCGACGACGATATGTGGGTATTCTTAGATCAGCCCAACAATCCGGCATTTACTCCGGTGCCGGTAGCCGATATCGGCGGAGTACATTCGTCTATCGGTTCTTACGTTAATCTATGGGATTATATTCCCAAAATCCCTATCGACTCAAAAACAGGTTCCCAAACCTATCGCTTGACTGTATTCTTTACCGAGCGCGGCGCATCCGGCTCCACCTGCTATATGCGTTTTACCGTTCCGTTGGATTCCACCGTTTCATACCTTGAACCATATGATGACGAGATTATCATTGAAAAGATACTGACGGATTATAACGGCGACGTTACGGCGGACGCGGCGAATGGTTTGGAGGACGCGCGGCGGTTCGTATTTCTGCTTACTCTTGAAACCGAAGGAGCAGCGTATCAGGATATGTATTCCTATGAAAAATATTGGATCGGCGAAAATCATCTTACGGCGGTCCCTCATGAAAAAGGAGCTGTCGGCGATGAGATTTATGAAGACAGCGGCGGAACGATAGGAGGAGAGGGCGAATATGTATTCCATCTGTATGGAGGAGAATATATTATCCTGACCGACCTGCCGCCCGGAACGGAATACTCGGTGCGCGAAGTAACCGACAAAGATTATATCACGCGTTTTCGAGTAGGCGTTCACAATCATGCAACGATTGACGGACAGGAGGTTCACGCCGACTCGTTAGGCGCTGTCGAAGCCGCTCAAAGCGGGAACACCGTCGGAACGCCGACGCGGCTTAAAGCAGAGCAATACAACTACGTCCGGTTTATCAACGGTCCAGCCGTCAAAACAGAAACCAACCCCGGAGAGGGTAAGAGCCTGCAAACGGGAGATTTTGTTATTTATGAAATCGAATGGGCAAACGATACGGGAGAAAAGGCGGACATTACGATTTCGGACATTCTTGATACCGGAATAGATTTTATCGGAGCAAAATTCGGCTCAAGCCGGTATCGGACAAACATCGGAATTTCGGACGCGGCGCCTGAATACGAGTATTATTCCGAAAACGACTATTCGCTGAGGGACCCGGGAAAATATTCGGACTCTGACGGCAATACCATCGAATACGACCCGGATTCTCATACCGTAACATGGACCCTCTCCAATACCGGAAAAGGATTGGAAGGCGTCGTATCCCTTATGGTGCGGGTAAATAAAAAAGCTCTTGAACCCGAAGAGAGTGAGGGTGATTACGGCTACCCGATCCCTCGTGTGGAAAACAGGGCGAATATCCGTATAGGTGAAGATACGAATATATGGACAAATACGGTTGAGAATCCGGTTTGGGAGCCTGAAAAGACCGAACCCGAACCCGGTGACGGCAAAAGAGTTGAAATCGGAGACCTTATAACCTATGAAATCGACTGGCTGAACACGGAGCGATATCCGGCGACAATAACCGTTTCCGACACGCTCGATCCCGGTCTGGATTTTATCAGTGCTGAATTTACGGATTTGAAGCTTACGTCCGCAGGCGGCGATACGGAGCATATATTGGGATTTGGCGAAAACGACGGCGTGACAATTTCCTACTCCAAAGAAACGCGCTCCGTTGTATGGACGCTGAAAAACCGTAAACCCGGTGAAGGCGGAAAAGTCGTTCTTACGGTTCGCGTCAATGATGACATCAAAATCGGATGGGAATACAAAGGTGAAGGCGAAGGCGGTTATACCGGAGAGAACGATGACAGAGTATTTAACAAAGCCGGCGTTAAGATAGGATCCAATCCCGTTCAATATACAAATATTGTAACCAACTATGCGGGGGACGGCACTCTTACGGTATCAAAAACCGTTACCGGCTCTCACGGCGACAGGAATAAGGAATTTACGTTTACCGTAACGTTAAGCGATGTCGGTATAAACGGTGAATACGGCGATATGACGTTTGAAAGCGGCGTTGCGACATTTACGCTTAAACACGGCGAAAGCAAAACCGCCCGCAATCTGCCGGTCGGAATTTCATACACGACGGTCGAAAAAGAGGCGAACCGGGACGGTTACAGTGCGCGTTCTTCCGGAACTGCCGGAATAATAGACGCGGACGGCGCACAGGCTTCCTTTGTAAACAATAAAAGCTCTTCACCCAATAATCCGGGCGTTTCGACCGACAAGCCGAGCAATCCGACCGACAAGCCGAATAATCCGCCGAACGAGCCGTCTGCTCCAACCGAAAGACCGGATAATCCGCCGAACGAGCCGTCTGCTCCGACCGAAAGACCGGATAATCCGCCGAACGAGTCGTCTGCTCCGACCGAAAGACCGGATAATCCGTCGAACGAGTCCGGCGCTCCGGGCGGAAAGCCTCATGATCCGCCGGACAAGCCGGATAATCCATCGGGTGAGCGGTACAAACCGACCGACAAGATAAATCCTCCCAAAACAGGAGATGAAAGTCACCTGATGCTGTGGGAAATTCTTATGGCTCTTTCTGTATTCGGAATGGTAATCATCACGGCTTTCCTAAGGAAACACTGATTTAAAAGTAATCAAAAAATAATTTGCAAAAAAATATACGCTTTTCTAGGCATAAACGCCCCCGAACGCACTATTTTTTTGCCGCGATGCTAAATTATTTTTTGATATTTGATTTATTCAGTGTCTCCCTAATAAAAAATCGTAAAATGTTTGATTCCGGCAACAGGAAACAGATGAAAAACAAATAACCGGAAAAGCAGCGGCGTTATCTGTAATTATTATACGGATAACGCCGCCAAAGCTTATTGCTCCCACGATTAAGGAAACGCTTATTTAGAGCCTGTTTAGTATCCCTCCAATCATCATCTTTTTGGCATATTTTCCCGCAGGCAAAGCCCGAAATTCTT
>JAFLUR010000174.1 GCA_022508725.1 Oscillospiraceae bacterium | reverse complement strand
GGCAGAAAAATCCGCTCAAAAATCCGGTAATCTCCGGATACTAAACAGGCTCTGAGAGCCCGTTTCTGCATCCTCCGATCATCATTTTTTCGGTATCTTTTACCGCCAGCTTTGCAAAAAAAATTCTTGAAATACACAAAGTATTCCTGCGAATTTTTTGCTTTGCCGGCGGAAAAGTCCGCTCAAAAGTCCGGTAATCTCCGGATACCAAACAGGCTCTGAGAGCCCGTTTCCGCATCCTCCGATCATCATTTTTTCGGCATCTTTTCCCGCTTGCAAAGCCGCTCCCGTTTGCAGCGGGGGCAGCTTATTTTTTTATCGAAACGGCGATCCCGTCGCCTATGGGGATTATCGATGTTTCAAGATCTCCTCGTCCGCACAGCGCGGATATATATTCGCGCAGACGCTTTACAATTGTTATCTTGCGCCTAATCACAAGCTCATCGGAGGCTGTCATGCCCTTATAAAGAATATTGTCCGAAACAAGTATGCCGCCCTTTCTCAGAAGTCTTACACAATCATCGAGCATATATACATAATGCGCCTTCGGACCGTCAAGGAAAATATAGTCGTATACCCCGTTAAGAGCCGGGAGATAATCCTTTGCGTCGGCGCATACCACATTTACGGTATCGGACAGACCGGCTTTTTTTATATTTTCCCTTGCCGTTTGGGCGGCATCCGGGTCGTATTCGAGGGTGGTTATACAGCCGCCCTCTTTGAGAGCGCCGGCGAGTATTATCGAGGAATAGCCTATTGCGCAGCCTATTTCAAGAATATTGCACGGACGTATCATATGCGCAAGCACCGATATAAGCTTTGCCGTTTCCGGACTGACTATCGGCACGTCATGCTTTTGGGCGTATTCCTCCAGCTCTTTTAAAATTCCGTCGTTTTTTTTGAGCTCCGCGCGCATATATTCGGTCACATACGACTGTACTATCCCGTCCGGTTTATATTCGACTGACATTACCGGTCTCCTTTCGCTTTCAGATGATCTTCGTAGGTTTTTGAAAAGATATGCTTTCCGTCCGGACCCTGAACGAAATACAAAGCGTCGGTGTTCTCCGGATTCAGTGCGGCTTCCATGCATTCCGTTCCGGGGCAGGCTATCGGACCTGCCGGCAGACCGCTGTTGACGTATGTGTTGTACGGAGAATTTATCTTTGTATCCTCGACCGAAAGATTGGGTTTGCGTTCTTTGAGGATATACTGAACGGTCGCGCAGGATTGAAGCTTCATATTCTTTTTCAAGCGGTTGTAAAATACTCCGGCGACCTTTTTGCGCTCTTCGGGAACATCGGTTTCACGCTCGATTATCGACGCAAGCGTTACGATATCGTCAACGCTCATATTAAGCTTTTCCGCTTTTTCGTAATATTCGGGCGGAAACCGGCTGTCAAATTCGTCAAGCATCATTCTTATTATATCCTCTTCGGTATCCTCGGGATATATGTAATATGTGTCGGGGAAGAGATAGCCCTCAAGGCTGTCGTCCCGGTCTTTTCTTCCGCGGAGGAATTTATAGTCGTATCTTGACGCGTCTTTAAGCAGCGACATGAATTTTTCGCGGTCTATCACACCCGCTTCCTCCAAGCGGTCGGCGATCATTCTTACCTCAAAGCCCTCCGGTATGGTCACCTTTGTCAGATTTCGGTTATCCTGTATGAGTATATCGAAAATTTCGGTGTAAGAAAGACCCGGGTTTATCGTTATCGAACCTGCCTTGAAACGATTGACATAGCCCTCCTTTTTCGCGTAATACAAAAATGCGCGCGGATATTTTATTATGCCATTTTCTTTGAGCATATCCGCGATTTTACGCGCGCCGGTGCCGGATTCGATTTTAAAGGTGACGCTTTCGTCAAGGCTTATCCGCTTGTAGTCGGCGCGTACCTTTGCGTAACCCGCGCCGAGGATGCCTGCCGCGATAATCACGGCGATTATTATAATGGGTGGACAGCCCCGTGTTTTGCGCTTTCCGAGTCTTTTGCCCGGTTTTTTGTCCTTTTTCGTGGGTTCTTTTTTCATATAGCTTTCCTTTCAGACCGATTACATTGTTTCGACCGTTTCTATTCCCAAAAGACCGAGAGCCGTTTTTATTACCGAGCAGGATACATCGACAAGGGCAAGACGCGATTTTTTCACATTCTCGTCAACGCCCTCCTTGAGAATGGGATTTGCGTTGTAGAATCTGTTGAAAAGTCTTGCGAGGTTTGTGACGTATCTGTTTATATAAAAAGGCTCGTTTTTATCGGCGGCATTCTTTACGGCGTCTCCGAAATCGTTTATATGCTTGACGAGAGCATATTCCTCGTCCGATACCTCCGAAAAATCCGCGTCGGAAAAATCGATCCCGCCGGCTCTTCTTAAAATACTCTTTCCGCGCGCGTAGCTGTACTGGCAGTACGGAGCCGATTCCCCGTCAAAGTCAAGCATACTGTCCCAGTTAAGATCGATATCCTTTTCCCTGTTGTTTTTGAGGAATGTGTAAAGAAGCGCACCGACGCCGATCTTTTTTGCGGTATCCTCCTTATCGGGGGTGTCGGGATTGCTTTTTTCTATTATTTCCCGTGTTTTTGCTATCGACTCGTTAAGAACATCGTTAAGAAAGACAACATTTCCGTGCCGGGTGGAAAGATTTTGTCCGTCAAATCTTACCAATCCGAAACCGACATGAACGCAGTCGCGGCTCCATTCCCATCCGGCGCGTTCCATAACCGAGAATATCTGACGGAAATGCAGCGCCTGAGGTGTGCCGACGACATAGATATTTTTGTAAAAATCATATGTGCGCCTGCGGTAAAGCGCGGCGGCTATATCACGGGTCGCGTATATCGTTGCGCCGTTTGATTTGAGTATGATGCACGGCGGGATATTCATATCCGACAAATCAACGACCTTTGCGCCGTCGCTTTCGGTGAGAAGTCCCTTTTCATCGAGAATATCGACTATTTCTTTCATTTTGTCCGAATAGAACGCTTCTCCGTTGTATGAATCGAATTCCACACCGAGAGTATCGTATACGCGTTTGAATTCGACAAGGCTTATATCCCGGAAATATTTCCAGAGATCGGTCGTTTCCGCATCTCCGTCCTCCAGCCTTTTGAAATATTCTCTTGCCTCGTCCTCAAGACCGAGTTCGGGGTGTTTTTCCGCTTCTTCATGGAATTTGACATATATTTTAAGCAGCTCGTTTATCGGGTCTTTGTCGATAACATCCTTATCGCCCCAGCGCTTGTAGGCGGAGATGAGCTTTCCGAACTGCGTTCCCCAGTCGCCGAGATGATTGAGCGATACGACGTTATAGCCGAGATGCTTATAAATTTTGGCAAGCGAATTTCCGACGGCGGTCGAAAAAAGGTGTCCTATATGAAAAGGCTTGGCGATGTTGGGTGAGGAATACTCGACGAGCACCGTTTTGCCCTTCCCCATATCCGAGCCGCCGTGATTTTCCCCCGCTTTTGCGGCGGCGCGGACGGTTTCGGCGGCGAATTTCGAACGGTTGAAAAAGAAATTGACATATCCGCCGGTCGCCTCGGTGCGTCCGATTATTTCATCGGACCCGGACAGCCTTTCCGATATCTCCTTTGCGATAACGGGCGGTGCTTTCCGCATTGTTTTTGCAAGCACAAAGCACGGAAATGCCAGATCACCCATCTTATCATCGGGCGGCGTTTCGATATTCGATTCGATAACGTCATATTCGAGTCCCGTTACCGATTTCAGTTTATCTGCAATATAAGCTTTAAAATTCATTGTTCCTTACTCCTTGGATTTTTCAATCTTTTTTTTCAAGCAAATCTCTTATTTCCCGGAGAATACAAACAGTCTCGTCGGGCGTATTCTCGGTTTCCTCCGGCACTTCCTCATGCTTTTTTTCAAACCTTTTTGAAAGGGCTGTGACCAGCTTTATCGCACAGAACAGCGAAAAGGCTATAATAAGGAAGTCGATAAGCGATTGCAGGAACATACCGTATTTCAGCGAAAGCTCCTCAACGCCCTCTCCCGCGGGGATTATCACCAGCCTGAGAGCGGTAAGATCGACCTTTCCCGTGATAAGACCGAGAAACGGCGTTATTATGTTTTCCACAAGCGAATTTATTATCTTCGTAAACGCTCCGCCGACAACAACGCCCACCGCCATATCCATGACGTTTCCGCGAGATACGAATTCTTTAAAATCCATGATAAATTGTTTCATTGCAAACTCCTCCCGGAATTAAAAATCAAGCTTTTCGTCGAGAAACGCGCACAAATCGTCCGTCTTGATTCTTTCCTGTTTCATCGAATCTCTGAAACGCACCGTTACCGAATTATCCTCGGCGGAATCGAAATCGTATGTTATGCAGAACGGAGTGCCGATCTCGTCCTGACGTCTGTAACGCTTTCCTATCGAGCCTGCCTCGTCGAATTCGCAGTTGTATTTTTTTGAAAGCATATCAAATACTTTTTCCGCCTCGGGACTCAGCTTTTTGGAAAGAGGAAGAACGGCGGCTTTTATCGGAGCAAGAGCGGGGTGAAGCCGGAGAACCACTCTCGAATCGCCGCCCTCAAGCTCCTCTTCGTCGTATGCCTCGACGAGAAACGCAAGAGCCACACGATCCGCGCCGAGCGACGGCTCGATGCAGTAGGGAACGAATTTTTCGTTTGTCACGGGATCGGTGTATTCCATACTTTCGCCGGAATGCTCCTGATGCTGCTTTAGGTCGAAATCGGTGCGGTCTGCGATGCCCCATAATTCGCCCCAGCCGAACGGGAACACAAACTCGATATCGGTAGTCGCGTTCGAGTAGTGCGAAAGCTCCTCGGGAGAATGGTCGCGGAAACGCACGTTTTCTTCCTTTATGCCGAGTGAAAGCAGCCAGTTCATGCAAAATTCCTTCCAATACAAGAACCATTCCATATCCTTCCCGGGCGCGCAGAAAAATTCAAGCTCCATCTGCTCGAATTCGCGCGTGCGGAAGGTGAAGTTTCCGGGAGTTATTTCGTTTCTGAATGATTTTCCTATCTGACCTATTCCGAAAGGCACTTTTTTTCTTGATGTTCTCTGCACGTTTTTAAAGTTTACGAATATGCCCTGCGCCGTTTCGGGACGCAGAT
>JAFLUR010000173.1 GCA_022508725.1 Oscillospiraceae bacterium | reverse complement strand
TTATCTGTAAGCGGCTGTAAGTATGCCTGACCTATAAAAAATTTACTAAACTGTACCGGAAGGGGATTGCCCATCTGAAATACGCTCGGATTTTGTTTCATATTCATTGATCTCCTTTACATCTATTTATATTGTTTACTTTTATTTTGCTGCTCGTGAGCCGCCGAAAACAGCTGACATACGAATCGTATCAAGTTTTTTGTCAATCGCCGATACCTCATCGGCGGTAAGAATAATATCGCCTGCCGCGCCGTTTTCCTTTAAGCGTTCGGATTTTCTTGTGCCGGGAATCGGTACAAGGTTTTCGTGCTTGCAAATCATCCAAGCAAGCGATATTTGCGCCGGCGTTGCATTTTTATCCGCAGCCAATGCTCGGATATATTCAAACAGTTCCGCGTTTTCATCATACGCCTCCGGCTTGAACTGCGGCATAAAGCTGCGGTAGTCCGTTATAGCATCAAATTCAGAATCCTTGCCGTAACAGTCTGAAAGTACGCCGTTTGCCAAAGGACTGAACGCCACATAACCTATATTCAACTCTTCCAATGCGGGAAACAGCACGTCATAATCGCGGTACATCATAGAATAGCGGTTCTGAACAGCGGTTACCGAACATACCGCATGAGCTTTTCTCAGATACGTTTCATCGGTTTCCGAAATACCCCAATGCAGGATCTTGCCCTCCTTGATCAGCTCCGACATAACACCCGCAACTTCCTCTGCCGGGATTTTCGGGTCGATTCTATGCTGATAATAAAGGTCTATATAGTCTGTACCAAGCCGTTTTAAACTGCCTTCGACAGCTTTGTGGATTGCGTCCGGATGCGAGTCTGTCACAAGACCGGTCCGGGAATGATGTACACCGAATTTTGTCGCGATTACTACCTTATTGCGATATGGTTTAAGCGCCGCGCCTACAAGCTCCTCGTTGTAAGCGACAGTTCCGTCTGCGAACACACCGGTATAACATTCCGCTGTATCAAACATGATATATCCCAAATCCACCGCCTCGTGAATCAGTTTTGTCATTTCCGCTACATCCGACGGAGCTCCGAAAGCGTGAGTCATTCCCATACAGCCCAATGATACGGCGGATACTTTCAAATCTTTGCCCAAAACTCTTGTTTTCATTTTTTCATGTCCTTCCTTAAGAAACATCGAATAAATTAAATATCAAAAAATAATTTAGCGCCGGAGGCGGAAAAATAGTGCGTTCATGAAGCGCTTGTGCGTTAGATAAGCGTATATTTTTCCGCAAATTATTTTTTGATTTCTTTATAAACCGGTGTTTCCTGAATTTTAATATGTTGACGCTTTAGCTTCGGTCATTTTCCATGTTCCGTCTGTTTTAATCAAACCGATTTTCAGCTGAAGCCGCCATGTATGCCGACCGCCTCCGAATACCGCCGCATTGACAAGACTTTGTCCCGTCAGTACGGCTTTGCGGTCGTCAATTTTTACATAGATATTTTGATGTTGTGCAGAATAATAATTCAGCGTACCGTCTTTCACTGCGCGGATAAACGCGTCCTTGCTCTGCCTCATTCCGGTCATATGAACCAGTACAAAGGATTCGTCAAGTATCTCGGAAAGAGCGGAATTATCCTTTTCAATCATTGCGTTGTACAGCTTTTTATAAAATTCTGCAATTACTTCTTCATTTGTCATATTTATTCCTCAATTCTTATATATGGCTTACTACAAGAAAAATAATCATTGTAAGCACAACGCTTATCATAACCGCCGGAGGAAACAGCGTTATACCTATTATCATTCCCACAGCCTTTATCGTGGTATCAACAAAAAGCAGTCTCCTTCCGCTTTTAAAACCGTTTATCAGTTCGGCGTTGTCCTTATTTGCCTTCTCAAGCGCGAAATTCATTCCTATATTGCTTACGGTAACACACAGAACGATAACTCCGTAAAATACCTGCGCAGGTTCGCTCATAAAATTTTCGTCTACAAATTTTGTTGCATACGGAATAAGCGACGAGAAAAACAACAGCACGATACTCCACCACACAACCGACTTTGATATAGCGTCAATGTAATGCCATTCATTGTGCAAACTTACCCACATTGTTCCGAGCCAAAAGAATGAGAGCGCATACGCCGCAAAACTATGGCGCATATCCCACAGCGCCTCAAAATCTGCTGATTTCGGCAAACTTAATTCAAGCACAAGTATGGTCATTATTATTGCAAGCACGGCGTCGGTAAACGCCGCTAATCTTTCTTTGCTCATTATTAAAATCTCCCGTTATTTCTCAAATTCCGCCGCGACATCTTGAAGAAGTCCGCGTATTTTCAAATGCTGCGGACATATCTTTTCGCATTTTCCGCATTTTATACAATCCGACGCTTTTCTGCTGCCCTGCGTATTGATATTTTCATAGTAGTAATCGGTATTCCAGTTTCCGAATCTCTTTTTTGAATTCATCAGTGCGAACAGCTCGGGAATCGCTATTTGCTTCGGACATTCATCCATACAATAGCGACACGCCGTGCAGGGAATCAGATCCTGCTCCTTAAAAATTTCAATAACCTTATCCACCGCCGCTCTTTCATCATCCGTAAGCGGTTTGAAATCTTTCATATAGCTTACGTTGTCGCGCATATCGGATATATTGCTCATGCCGGAAAGTACCGACATAATATTGGGAAACCCCGCCGCGAAACGTATCGCATAGCTTGCGTAGCTCGCGTCTCCCAAAGCGTCAAATATGCTTTTAGCCTCATCCGGCAGCTCCAAAAGACTTCCGCCTTTGATAGGTTCCATTACGATTACCCGCTTACCGTATTTTTCGCAGACCTCGTAACACTTTCGACTCTCCACCGACGGATCGTCATAATCCACATAATTAAGCTGTATCTGAACGACTTCAATTCCGGGCTGTTCATTAAGAATTTTTTCAAGGACTGCGGCTTTATCATGGAATGATATTCCGATATGCCTTATTTTGCCCTCTTTTTTAAATTCCGCAACCGTTTCATACGCACTGCAATTCTTATATTTTTCATAAATAGACGCGTCTTGTGCGTGCATTAAATAAAAATCAAAATAATCCACACCGCACGCTTCAAGCTGACTTTCAAACAACGGACGTATTTCTTCATGCTTTGTAAAATGATGTGTGGACAGCTTATCGGTGAGTATGTATTTTTCTCTCGGATAACGGCTTGTAAGACATTTTTTAAGAGCCGTTTCGCTCATACCGCCCACATAGCCGTGAGCTGTGTCAAAATAGTTAAATCCCGCATCAAGAAACATATCGACCATTTTTGAAAACTCTTCATAGTCCACGCCGCCGTCCTTCATTGGCAGACGCATACATCCGAATCCCAATTTACCTTTTACATTTTCCATTCCTATTTCCATTTCCGTCACTCCTCCGTATATCCAATATCCGCAAGCCACTCATCTACCGCCGACTTTGCGTTATCCCGGTTATTCTGAGCGGTCGTTCCCGCAACCGCAAGACCTTTCTTCATATTTGCATCTCCGATAATACCGCTGATTGTACGCTCCGTGCCTGCCAATCCACTGCCGCCGTGAGTACAGAACGGAATAACCGTCTTACCGTCAAAATCGTAGCTTTCAAGGAAATTGTATACTATCATCGGCATATCGCCCCACCATATGGGATAGCCTATAAATACGGTATCGTAGCTGTCAAAATCTTCGATCTCCGACGCTATTTCGGGACGCGCGTTTGAGTCCTTTTCCTCCGCGGCGACATCCTTCAAAGCGTCATATGACGTTGTAGGGTATCTGTCCGCGTCTTTCGGAAGTATTTCAAACTCGTCCGCTCCCGTAGCTTCAATAATCATATCCGCAATGACAGCGGTATTTCCCTTGTCAATCACTCCGACTCCGTATTGTTCACCCGCACGTGAGAAGTAAACAACGATTGTACCGGTTTCACCTGCATCGGGTTCGTCTGTCGGCTCGGACGTGATTTCCGGTTCCGATGTAGGTTCAATCGTAGGTTCAGCCGTAACCGCAGACTGAGTTTCCGCTTTTATAATTGTAATTGTCCGAGTTTCCTGCATCCAATCAACATCAAAATTAAAACTCTCCGCAATAAAACGTATCGGGAGCATTGTGCGATTGTTTATGATAACCGGGGCGCTGTCAAGCGTATTTTCGCCACCGTTCAGATAAGCGGTCTCACTGTCGATTACAAGCCGTATTTCATCGTCGTCATAATTCAGCATTACCGTCCGGGTTTCCGCTTCCCAATCGATGCTTCCTCCCATAGCCTCGATTATTGCCCTTATGGGAACAAGCGTTCTGTCGTTTCTGATTACAGGCGACGTCCCCATACCGGGGTCAATCTCCCGATCCGTACCGTTTACCTTCATTATCGGATTATCTATCTGCATTTCCAGCGTAAAATCCTCGTCTGTGTAACCGGTTACCGTGAATACGCTGAATAAAGTAAATATCATTGCAGCCGTTAAAATAATTGATATGTTTTTTTTCATTTTCTTAATCCTCCCGGTATTTCTTTGAAACTTTTTATATTTATTATAGATTTTTTAGGTCAAATTGCGTCTTTTGCCCAATTACTGATTTCTTTTTCCGCAGTTTCAACCTCATGTCCTAAAAATTCGCCGCCGTTGGAAATTTCAGCGCCGACGCATATTTTCTTTATATCCTCTATGCTTCTGCCAAGACCGCCGCCTCCGCTTGTTACGAATGGAATAATTCTCTTGCCGCTCCAATCATAGCGCTTGAGAAAATTAAACATAGGAGTGGGTATTGTATTCCACCAATTAGGGAATCCGAGAAATATGGTATCGTATTTATCAATATCAGGGTAATTTTTCAACTCGGGATAAATTCCTTTCTCCAATTCTTCTTTAGCTTCATAAATCATCTTCATATGATCTTCAATGTAAGTCTTTACGGTTTCAAGTTCAAAAATATCTCCGCCGACAGCTTTTTGGACAAACTCCGCCGCAACAGCGGTATGACCTTTTTCCAATTTTACAATTTTCATACCGGGCGCAATCGTCTCGCCTTTTAAAGAATAAAATACAGTTAAAATTTCAGCCATTTTATTTCTCTCCTTACTCAATCTCACAAGTAACATTGATATTTCTGCCCATATTTTCAAGC
>JAFLUR010000172.1 GCA_022508725.1 Oscillospiraceae bacterium | reverse complement strand
CGATATTTGTCAATTTAATGAATCTGCTCGTCATTGCAGCTGTTTGTTCTCGTGTTATCAGGCTTTCCGGCTCGAATATCTCATCGCTCATGCCCTGTGCGACACCGCATGATACCGCCCATGATACGGCATCGTAATACCACGCATCCGGCGAAACGTCGGCAAAGTCCGAAATATTGCTTTCTCCCGCTTCGACAAGCCCCGTATTCATAAGCATTTGAACAAACTGCGCTCTTGTTATATTGCCGTCCGGCTCGAATACTCTGTCGGATACACCGTTTACAAAGCCGTATGACGCAAGCTTTTCTATATAATCCTTTGCCCAGTGATTTGCCGTATCGTCGAATTGTAAATCGTTCGGCAACGGTGTTGTGTCTTTCTGCGGTTCGGGTGTTGTCTGCGGCCCCGGTGTTTCGGTCGGCTCCGGTGTTTCCGTCGGAACGGGCGTTTTTGTGGGAGCAGGCGTTCCCGTTGAATTTGCCGCCGCGGAACCGCCGCCGGAGGTGTTGCCTCCGGAACGTTTGGTTTCCGACACATCGATTTCAGCCGTAACCGTTATCAATTTATCCTCCGGGATCAAGGCTTTCCAATCAGCCTCCCTTGCATTGCCGCTTGCATCAAATTCGATTTTTTCTTCACTCGGAACGAGAATACCCGTAAGCGTTGTCCTGCCTTTATTTTCTGCGACTATCATATTATCGTAATTTATATACGCCACACTGCCGTCCGAGCTTTGGAGCCACTGTACTTTCAAACCGTCGGTATCGTCACCCTTAACAGCGGGTTGAATATCTTTCTTATCTCCGGACTTCATCGTATACTTTCCGTCGTTCTCAAATGAGATTTCCGTCACCTTGCCGAGAAGCTCAACGGCTTCGACGCTGAATACCTTTTCCGCCGTACCGTTATAATATGCGACCGTCTCATCTCCGGAAACGGCTTCGACAATTATTTCGGCGACGCCTGTTCCGTTCTCGCCGATCACATACGCCGAATCCGGTATATCAAGAATAATCTCTGTATTTTGTTCGGAATTTATCGCCGATGATTCAAGCGTCAGGACTCCGACCTCGGTCTCGCCTGTTACTGCCGTAAATACAATGTCGTTTACAACTGCGTTTCCGGTATTTTTGACTGTTGCGCTGTATTTAACCATATCCTCGTTATTATGGTCTTTGTAACGTCTGATACTGCTGTTTTCAAGCACGATATTGCCCTTTGTCTCGATTTTTGTGCTTACCGCGTCCGTCTTTTCGATATATGCGCCTATCTCCGCATTTGAAATATCCTCGAGCATTTCCGCGCTGCATATAACGTCAACCGAAGCTCCGCCGGGTATAGGCGATATAACGTCCGCAGTCCCCACCGGTTCTCCGTTTATCGTAAATGTAACGGTTACGGGATTTTCGGACACATATCGCGTTGCCAATCCCTCGTTTTTAACGGTCGCCATCAAGTCCGTCGATGATGACGGCAGCGGATATTCTTCGGCAAAACGAATGCCCGTTGTTTTCACTCTTTCAAACGGTATATGCTTCTGCCAAACAAGCGACGACTTGCTCTTATCGTTATAATTTCCCTTTGCGCTTACCGCAAATATTGTTCCGTCAACCACGGCTGCGCCGATACCCGAATAATATTCGTCGGCTTCCGCGTTTGTCAGAACAACGGGTTCGCTCCAAAAGCTCTCGGATGTGTCTGCGTCCTCACGGTTTTCGCCGCTTTCATCCTCGGAATCGCTGCCGTTGTAAACGGATACCGCTATCTGCCTTGCATCATTTACCGTATCCGTCCAAAACAGATACATTTGCCCGTCATCGCTTACCTTTACATCATAATCCGTAACATTATCGCATACGGTCGCGGTATCGGCTGTTACGGTAACGGTTTCCTCCGGGATTTCCATGACGCCGCCGTCGTAATCCTCGACGGTATGAGCTTCATGCGTATATCGGAAAATGTAATAGCTGTTATATCCGTCCGAAATCTTCTCAAATCTGTCATTCTTTATGAGTTCGCTTACATTAAGATATTTTATTTCACCGTGAGCGCTTTCGTCGGAACCGGCGGGCGCATTCGCACCATAGAACAAATATGTATGGTTATCCGAACGCTCAAATTTCGGCGTTGTGTATACGGAGGTCTCAGGGGTCACGCGTATAATATGCGTAAAGCTGTTTTCCTCGAAATTGTATATCTGCATAAACACATCTCTGTCGTCGTTCGTTTCAAGGCTTCCGTCCCAATCGGCTGTCCATGCGAACAGTCCGAGTCCGTTATAACCTATCGCAGCCGAATCCACGACCCTCGGCATACCGTTTGACAAGCTGTTGACACGCAAATCGATGAAACGCTGTCCGTACCAGTTTTTCTTGTACTCTTCGGGATTTTCCATGCCGTCCAATTCCTCGTCGGTATAATCGTTTTCATCGCTCCATCTGCCGTTCTCATACAGCATATAAGCGTTTACCGAATATGCGTCGGATATATCGATCAGATTTTCGAGTCCGTCGTATTCGGTTTTTGTGTAATACAGAATAAGTCGGTCTGTTTTCGCGTCGTATGCGGCTCCCGGCATAATGTCGGCGGTGTAATCCTCATCGGTGGTTTTTGTGATATTCATTGTCTCCCCGAGCTGCTTTGTCTGTTTGTCAAAGAATGCCGCTTTGATATTCATTGCCTTTAAAGCGTCCTCGACCGTCGCGTCGTCGGGCAGAACCTTTTCGGCGGACGACCATGCGATAAATATTCTTCCGTCGCCCAAATCGCATAACGCCGGATAATCGTCGGGCGTGCCGTCGTCATCGACAAGCAAGGGCTGCGACCATACCGAGCCGTTATATATCGTGTAAAAGAGTGCTCTTTTGTTGACATTGCTTCTGCTTTCGTCATCGTCGATAAATACCGCGAGTATTTCGCCGTTGTCAAGCTCCGCCATTCTTACATAAGGAGTATCTGTGATACCGTTTCTGAGCGTCGATTCCACCGTACCCTCCGATGCGTCGGACGACATCAAAACCGCGTCCTCACCCATCCACTCGCTTCTGTTTTTGAGATAATCTCTCGATACAGGCTTGTCAAGCGTCAGCTTTTCATCGCCGCCTGCTTCAAAATATTCGGCAGCAGCCGAAAGGGACGCATTTTCGTAGTCAAAGTCGATATGACCGTTTTGTCCCGGTGAATTAAACAGCTTATACGTTACATCATAAAGAGATTTTGAATAAACCTCATATCCTATAAGCTGTATTCCCCATCCGAGGTCTATTTTAATATCGCCGTATGTGTATGTTCCGGTTTCGGTAAACTTAAAATCCATATCAAAAATGAAATTCGCGTTTCCGGTCACATGTATAATTCCGACTCCGATACCGAGCTTGATCGATACCGTCGGGTCTAAGAATATATATCCCTCTCGTCTTACCGAATTATTGAATTTCTTGAATATGCCGAAATCCTCCGTGGTATATTTTACCGCGTCCTCCGTTTCATAGCTGTCCTGATAATCAACATACATATGGTATATTCCGGCTGCGTTTCCTTTCAGGTCACCCTGAACCAAAATACTCAGACCGATCGGAAGCTGTATCGTCTGACTTGCCGTTACGCTGTAATCGACCTTCAGATAGAACACAAGATCCTCAAAATACTGAGAATATGTGTTGTTTTTATCGTCCTTTCTTGTCGAAAGTGTCAGTTTAAATCCGACGGTCGGGGTGACTTCCCACCAAAATCTGCTTTGTGTTGCAAATTTACTTGCCGCGGGCGGCGGGGCTCCGTTGCTCTTGCCATCGTATACGCTTTTCAGATACTCCAATAATTTTTTCTCATCGTTTTCCTTGCTTGAGCCGCTTTCTTTGCGGTAAAACTTTTCAGACCAGCCGTAAGTATAATCGGTCCTGGACCATGTATACTTTTCACTGTCGTCCTTGTTTATTCGGGACGGCGTATACCGATACAAGGTTTCATTGAAGCCCTTTATATCGCCTACCTTCATATCCGCGAGAGGATTTCCGATAATATCCGCGACAAATCCCGTTGTAATCGTATCCTCCAAAGACGAGCTTCCGATAAGCGGGAACACAAACTCGGCGAGATTCAGCTTTGTCAAGAAACTGTAACCCAAGTCGATAACATTTGTCCATTCACCGTTCTGATCGGCAAACTGCACATATATTCCGTATCCCGCCTTCATATCCTTCAAGGGATTGAAGGACAGCGACGCCGTTAATTTGTTTCCGAGCGTCTGCGTCGTTACGGTATAACCGTCCTCGCCGTTAAGAGCCTTTATTTCGTTGCCGTTGTTATCGTAAATAAAAAATCTCGCGTCTTCCGGAATTATCGCTTTGTTGCTTGAAACAACGGCGGTGAGCGTGAGCGTATCATCGTTTACGACAATGAATTCGTCGGAGATCGTTCCGTTTGTTTTCGCGTAAGAAGCGCTTGTCGAAACCGCATCGAATTTTGAAAGCGCCGGAAGCGTTGCACCCGTGAACATCTGAAGCTTCGATATTTTATAATACACCGATGAACCGTCCGCTGTTATCGTTGTGGCTACATTTCCTGCGGGAGGCAGACCGTTGCATTGAATCGAATATTTACCGTTGCCGTCGGTCATGCCGATAAATCCGGCGACGTCCACATATGCGCCGACCACCGGAGTAGGCTTTTTGGACGATTCTATGTGATTTGCAAGCTGATAGAAATTTTCCGATTCCCTGGTGACCTTTCCGGTCTTGATTGAGCCGCCGGCAGAGGTTTTGGGCAGGAAATAGTAATACAGCATCAAATTATCCTGATCGAGCTCGCCTGAGATCTTGTTTCCGTACACCTCGTCCGGTATTGAGGCGCTTTTGTTTTGTATCTTATTTTTCTCTTTTTCATCGATATATCCGTCGCCGTTTTCATCGCCGGTCATATTGACCCACTGAGTATAATATCCGTATGCGGCATTTTTATCGGGGCCCGGAGCAATTGCGGTAAGCGACCAATCCATACCGGTAAAAAGCGGAGAAAAATCATGAAAATACCTATAGCTTCCATCCTGATTCGTTGTTATGAACATATCCCACGAACCCACATACTCCAATATCCATTGTTGATTCGGAGCGCCGGTATATGTGTTTTGCCGGATCAT
>JAFLUR010000171.1 GCA_022508725.1 Oscillospiraceae bacterium | reverse complement strand
GCACCGACGGGAAATAATGATATATACAGGTCAGTCTTTCGATAGGTATCCAGAATATCAGCTGCGACAGATAACCTATCATAATAAACAAAGCTGTTTTATCCTTTTTCTTTATCGCGCAGAAGCATACATACAGATATGCCGGAATACCCGCCCACCATACAAGCGGATTTCCGAATGCGCTTATTCCCTCTTTTATAACATCGCCGTCTACAGATGACGAAAAATACCATATGGGTCTTTTCATAATTATCCACTCATACCATTTTGAAGAATATGAATGTTTCGAACCCAGCACCGTGCTTCCGTGATATGTCAGCATAGCGGACTGATTGTTTATAATTGTCTTAAATCCTTCCGCATCCTCCGTCATAAGATACGGAATATATGAAAGACAATATATTACAAGAGGAACCACGATAAATGCCGCACAGCAGAACAGGAATGTCCCGAGTGCAAGACTCTTATAATTTTCGGCAATATATCTGTGCGATATTCCGTTTGTTTCCCCGTTTATATTGTTCTTTGCGTAAATATATTCCCTGTATCTCTTTATATAGGAGATAAAGAATATGACCGCCAAGCCGACGGCGGCATATATTCCCGTCCATTTGCTCGCAGCCGCAAAGCCCATCGATATGCCCGAAAGCGCAAGAGGCACAAACGTTTTTTTCAGCGGCGTATCGTAAAAGCTCATACTGTAATACTTGTACATAAAATAATACATAAGTATTATAAAAAATGTTCCGTACACGTCTATCGTCGCTATTCTTGTCTGAGCAAAATGCATAAAATCAAAGCTGAACAATATCGTCGCAACAATTGAGATATATGTCTTTCCGAACATATCCTTAACCGCAAGATAGATAAACGGGACCATCAAAATTCCCACCACGGTTCCGGCTATTCTCCAGCCGAACGGCGTCATTCCGAAAAGCATAATGCCCCATGACAAGATAACCTTTCCGAACGGCGGATGCGTCCACTCGTAAACGTGCAGACCGTGTATAAACTCGTATGCCGTTCTTGCATGATATATCTCATCAAAGTATGTGCTGTTCCTGAAATCGTTTTTTTCGACGACATATTCCTGTTCATCGAACAATCCCGCAAATTCATCGGCATTTACCGGCACGATTTTTTCTCCGCTCTTGTCAATAATCGCAAGCTCCTCTATCATTGCCTTATCGGACACGGCGGATATTTTCATATATCTTCCCGTTTGATTCAGCTTATCATCCTTCCATGAAAAAACCGATTTCAGATCGATTTCCTTAGAGTTGCCGTCAATAAAATTTTCGGTATCCGACATATTCACATTGATTTTTCTGTTCTCGTATGAGCCTGTGAACCATTGCAGCTTATCAACGGAAACTCGCTCACCCATATCGAGCACAATGCTGTCCCCCGCGTTTTCAAACAGATACTCGTTCTGCGGCGCAACCTTGTCGCCCAGATCATAAACGGCGACGCACCCGTATATTGCCGTTATAACTATCATTGCCGTTATATCGGCAACGGTTATTTTTGATATCAGTCTGCTTTTTTCAATATTTCTTTTTTTACCCGCAAGATTTTCGTCTTTGTTGACTACCGCCTTTTTCTTGGTCTGTGAAATAAACTCATGCCGATTTGAAACATATGCTTTCTTTGAATGCCATATCAAAAGAAAGGTCAGCGCAATATTGATCCATGAACAGATCATGACCATAGGATGACGGAAATAATCATTCGGTGACTTCTGATACACAAACAGCACATACGCGGTATTTAAAAACTGTGATACCGATGTGAGAAAATACGCATAGAAAGACGAGCTTGACGGCATCCGGATATATGCCATAATAAACATGATCATAGCCGCAAACGCATATCTTTCATGCATCTTCACGGAGAACATATAGCTCATAGACGCTATAAAGCCTGCCGTAAAATAATATTTCGACGGGCTTTTGGATTTAAAAAATATAATTCCTGACACCGCCACTATCACAACGATAAATAAATATCCCGCTACAGACGCAATAGGCGTAAGTTCCGCCCAGTTCTGCCCGAAAGCCGCCCATATATTCATTGCGTTTACCGTCATATAAGGGTATGACTGCAATGTGGCTATATATTGATCGATAACATTTTTTATGCCGAACGGCAGCATCAGCGCAAATACGACCGCCACAGACGCAACGAGGCTGAGCATATTTTTCAAAATGATCTTGTTTCTTTCGTTGTTTCCCTTTTGCTCGATAAAAAGCTGCTCGATCATCGCATATATAAGTACCGGAGCAAACATAAATGCCTGAGGCTTTATAAATACGGCGATCCCGAATACAATATACGAATAAATAAGCTTTTTATCCGCAATGAGCATCATCATGACAACCAGCGCAAGCGTATATACGGCGTCCACCTGTCCCCAGAAGGCGCTGTTTATGAGAACCGCCGGATTAAACAGATAAAATGCGGCGATAATAAGCGAAAGGTTGTCCGAAAATTTTTGCTTTGCCCGGTCATATAAAATACAGCCGGTAATAATATCGCATATAAGCGCCGGCATCTTCACAAGCACCCTTACTGCCGTTCCGTTTGTTACAACCGTTTTCAAAGCTCCTATTATCCACAATATATACATATATCCCGGCGGGTAATCGGTGAACGCATCCGACGTATAGAACTTTGCGAAACCATCGTTAAAAACCATGCTTGACCATGCCGAAAAACAATTCATATCCGTTTCATGTCCCGGATATTTCGCCGCCGCGACAATCCTTACAACAAAGGCGGCCGCTATCATAAAAATAAAATAAATAATTGTGTTTGAGCTTCTCTCGATTTTATTGCTCCGCGCATAAGGCTGAACGACCGACATATATGTCAAAATGCCCGCGATCAGCATTACAACGGCGGAAAAAGCAACAGAAATCATATGCAAACCTTCTTTCTGAAAATATCATATATTATATTTTACTATATAATTTTCCTTTTATCAAGATTTTTATTTCCTGATTTTAAATTTTTTGTTTCCGGCAAAAATCAAACAAGTTTTTGCAAATCGGGAATTTGTTTCCGGCTGTTCCGGGCAGCGCATAAAAACAGAGCCCCGCATAATCAAGACTCTGTTTTTACCGATTATTTGCAATAATATTAAATTTTCCGTTATTCCGCCGGCACAAATATGTATTTATCTTCCTTTGGGATTGGGACCGTATTTATTCCATCCCGGCTGACTGTCCTGTGCCAAAAAAACAATCAGAACGATCTGACCGACAATAACAAATTCCAATAATATCCACCATCCGCTTTTGCCAGTATCATGCAGTCTGCGTATTATAATGGCTGCACTCGGAATAAGAGTAACAACCCAATAAATTATAAGCACAATCTGAATAATCAATGAAATAAATTCCGTTTTCGGCGTAAACTCCCCGTATGTTACAAAATCCATTATCGACGGAATGAGCGCTATCAAATAAACTAACTGTGTAAGAATGGCGTTTGCCAACATTGCAAACCAGTATTCGCTTCTTCTGCTGCGTCCGTTGAATTGAGCGTATTTTTTAAACATACTTGCATATCCCGAAATCAAATTAAAATTTTCCACCCCATTGTAATCCATGATCGATCACTCCTTTTTACAATTATATCGCACAATTAAAATCGTTTGTAACAGCGTCGGATTTTCCGTTATTCCGCCGGCACAAATATGTGTTATATTCCTTTGGGATTGGGACCGTATTTATTCGATCCGGGCTGACTGTCCAATAAAAAGAAAATAAACAGAATGATCTGACCCACAGGAATCAAATGCAATAATATCCACCATCCGCTTTTGCCCGTATCATGCAGTCTGCGTGCCATGACAGCCAAAAAGGGAATAAAAACAGCCGAATAATAGATTAAGAGCAAAATCTCAACAATCAATACAATAATTCCCGTTGCGGCTGTTGTTTCGCCGTATCTTGCCATGTCAACTCCCGTTAAAATGTACGCTATCGAAGCAACCGGCAGCGTGATAATACTATGTGCCAATACTGCAAACCAAAATTCGCTTCTTCTGCTGCGTCCGCTAAATTGAGCATATTTTTTAAATATGCTTGCATATCCCGAAATCAAATTAAAATTTTCCGTCTTATTGTATCTCATGATCGGTTACTCCTTTTTTAATACAGCCGGGTCTTTAAAAGCGTCAAAATCGTGTTTAAATTTCTTGTATTTTCCGGAAAAGCATAGTCCGTGAAATCAACGGTGCCGATTTCCGAATCTGACTGCGCCGCCCAAGCTGCGTTAAGCTTAAATGCATCGGTGTTTACCGAAATCTCCAATGACATATCGTTATTTATTTTCTCATCCGATATGTTTCCGTTTATTGTAATGTTTATATTAAACGCTTCAAATATTTCTTCCGCTTCAAGCATATCTTCAATGCCGATTTCACCCGACGCTGCCGCAGCTTCGGTTATATAATCAATTAATTTATCCTTTGTCAGACTGTAGCTGAAGTTATAAGAACCGTCAGCGTTTTGATTAAGCTTGAACAGATCATCGCCGAACAAACGAATGATCGAATCGATCTGACTTTCCATCATAACAGCCGAAATCGCCGAATTTTCATCAAAGCCCGCAAACGACGCGGAAAGCGCTTTGTCGAAGGACTGCGGTTCGGTGAGCATTGCCGTAAACAATTCTGCCGATTTTTCATCCATTCCGCAGAAATCGACAAGAAGCTCATCTATATCTCCCTCAAGCCATGTATTCTCATTGATGATCTCCGCCGCAATCGCCAACGTCTTATCATCTGGCTTAACCGATTTCATGACCTCTACGAGATTTGTGGATATGTACAATTTCTTGCCTTTCAATATTATATTAAAAGTAACGTCCTTCAAATCAAAGCTTTTGC
Organism: Oscillospiraceae bacterium; assembly: GCA_022508725.1. Lineage (GTDB taxonomy): Bacteria > Bacillota > Clostridia > UBA1381 > UBA1381 > JAFLUR01. The sequence goes on along the minus strand of JAFLUR010000171.1, from coordinate 289 downwards.
CGGGTTCGATCAAATTGAACGATGAAATGCTCAATGTATTGTTTGATTCGATAATCTCCTTATCCTTTGCCGTGGACGAAACCAATTCGGCCTGCAAATTCGATATCTGCGGTGTTTCGGAAAAAGCGTTTTCCATATCGAATACCAGTCTTAATTTTTGGTTTGAAGAATAGTTCTCATTCAGAGCATATCCCAGCTCGCCCACCTTCATATAGTTGCCGCATTTATCCGCAATACGCTTTATTTAACTGTCTATATCGGTTATTACCAACGTTTTGAAAGAATCGTA
>JAFLUR010000170.1 GCA_022508725.1 Oscillospiraceae bacterium | reverse complement strand
TGCCGGCAGAAAAACCCGCTCAAAAATCCGGCAATCTCCGAATACTAAACAGGCTATTAAAATTATTATTTCTCTCTCATATCGTAATCCTTGTCGTTATCCATCAAAAAGATCATATGATCCGCAAATTCGGGATCGAACTGAATACCCTTGCCCTTTACTATCTCATTCCGGACAACCTCCTGAGGAAGTATACCGCGATAGCTTCTCTTTGAAGTCATTGCATCGTAAGCATCGGCAACGCCTATAATTCTCGCTTTCTCCGGTATATTATCGCCTTTAAGCCTGTCGGGATAACCCGTGCCGTCATATCTCTCGTGATGCCACCTTGCCCCGACGATTATTTCCGGCATCTCGGTAACATTTTTGAGGATTTCCGAGCCGATAACCGGATGTGTTTTTATAATATCATACTCCTCGTCGGTCAAGCGCGAATCCTTGTTTATAATGTGATCCGGCACGCCTATTTTCCCTATATCATGCAAAAGTCCCATATAATAAATGATTTCCTGCTCATCCTCGTTTTTTCCGGCAAGTCTTGCGATCTCTCTCGCATATTCCGCAACTCTTATCGAATGGCCGTTTGTATACTTATCCTTTGCGTCTATCGTTCCCGCAAGAGTCTGTATCATCTGCAGCGACATATGCTCAAACTTTTTCACGCTCTCAACAGCCTTCTTTGTCTGCCTTTCAACCTCACGGCTCATATAATTAGTAAGCTCGTCAAATTCGATAACGCGCATGATACGGGCTTTGAGTATCTCGCGGATAAAAGGCTTTTTTATAAAATCCTTTGCTCCCGTCCGAAATCCCCGCACCTCAACATCGGTATCATCGTCCGCCGTAAGCATCACGACCGAAATATTCGCAAGCCTCTTGTCACGCTTCATAAGATTCATAAAATCAAAGCCGTTCATATCCGGCATATGCACATCAAGCAGAATCAGATCGGGAATATTACCCGCAAAAAATTCAAACGCTTTTTTTCCCGACTGCACACAGCTCACCGTAAAATCATCCGCAAGCATGGTCGATGCCGCCTCAAGATTTATCTCGTCATCATCCACGACAAGAATATGATGCCGTCTGCCGCTCCGGACAATACTCGGTTTTTCCGGACGGATACTGTAACCGGACAAATCATCATCTCTTGTAACGATCCGTGACTTTCCGAATCCGGCTACCATCGCCGCATCATCGTCATTGTCCGGCTTTTCATCCACGCCGGGGCTTTTCTTTTCGGTTTCCGCACCGTCTAAGTCCGCAAGCGCGCTTTTTATTCTCTCCATAAGCTCTCCGTAGCTATTGATAAGCCCGGCGTTATTCTCTTTTATGTAATCGATATTTCCTTCCTTTGCGGCTTTTTCAAGCTTTTCCGCACTCTCCGAAACCTTTGACGCCCCTATGACCCGGGAAGTGCTTTTAAGAGAATGTACCGTGATACGATAATCCTCCCAATCCTTGTTTGTATATGACTCCGAAAGCTTCGGACGCTTATCGTTGCTGCAATAAGACCTCAGTATATTTATATAAAAATCCTCGCTGTCACAGCAATACGACAGTCCTGCCTCCATATCAAGAAATGAAAATTTTTCCCAAAATTTCTTGTCCATCGCCTGTACCTACCCTCTGTTTATATTCGACCCGGTCATCTGTGACCGATTTCCTATACATTGTCTACTTTATTTTCATTAAATATATACGCACCCTCATATCTGTACATATACAATATGTATTTCTGTCCGTCCTCCTCGGTTAGGATGGTCATAAATCCCTTTCCGGAAAGACTGATATTTGAAAATTCCGCCGGTTTCTTTCTTAATGCAATATATCCTTTTACAGCTTCGCGTTCATTTTTGAAACGTATACCGTTAAAAATACCCTTTCCCGTCGCAAAGCCGTAAACCCCGGCAACTACCGCTCCCGCGGCGGCAGGCATCCACTTCTTTATTTTCACAAATAACCGTCCTCTCTTTAATTTGCGGCTTCTTCCGGAAACACCGGTCTGAAGTTAATTTACGAAAAAATATACGCTTGTTTTTAAGCGCAAGCGGCACTCGTTCGCACCGGTTTTTCGATGCCGAATTCTTTTTTGCTATGGATTTATTCGGTGTTTCCTTATATATTCGTTGTAAACCTCACGCTTGGGAACATTTCTGTCCTTAGCCGCCTGTTTTATCGCATCTCTTTCGCTCATTCCGTCATCGATATACCTTTTGACATGCTCAACGCAATCAAGCCCGCTCCACCATGCCGCCTCCTCTTTCTCCGCGGCACCCTCGACGATTATCACATATTCCCCTCTCGGCGATCTTTCTTCATAATACGCCGCAGCCTCATCAAGGGTCATTCTCAACACCTCTTCATGCAGCTTCGTAAGCTCTCTTGCCAGCGCAATTCTTCTGTTTCCTCCGAAATATTTCGCCATATCGGCAAGTGTGTATCTCAGCTTATGCGGCGCCTCATAGAATATCAGCGTATGCCTGTCGTTCCTTACGCTTTCGAGATGCTCATGTCTGTGACGGTTGTTTACCGACAGGAAGCCCTCGAACGAAAATCTTCCGGCGGGCAGTCCGGACAGTATAAGCGCGTTTACCGCCGCCACCGGTCCCGGAACGGATGTGACCGTGATGTTTTCCTCAATGCACAGCCTTACAAGATCCTCTCCCGGATCGCTTATTGCGGGCGTTCCCGCATCCGACACCAGCGCAACGTTTCTGCCCTCTTTCAAAAGTCCGGTTATATACGCTCCCTTTTCCCTTTTATTGTGTTCATGGTAGCTTGTAAGCGGCTTTGATATGCCCAGATGATTAAGCAGCCGGACCGTGCGTCTTGTATCCTCCGCCGCTATCAGATCGACACTCTCGAATATTTCAATACACCGCCTCGAAATATCGGACAGATTTCCTATCGGCGTAGCGCAAAGATATAAAATTCCGCTCATTATCCGTTTCCTTTCTCAAAGTATGACCGGCTCTTCGACTTTCAGATCGCTTTTTCCCTCATAAAGTCCTTCGACCAGAACAAGCGACGGCGGACCGCTTATTTTATTGTCCGCATCTCCCGAATACACACATTTCATTCTTTTGGGTTCGATTTTGTATTTTCGCATAAGACAGAATATATCGGCAAGTCTGAACGGCTTATGCACCATAAAAAGCCGCCCTCCCTGATCAAGCAGCTCCGCGCTCACTCTTATGACATCCTCAAGCCGGCACATGATCTCATGCCGCGCGATAAGTCTCGATCCCTCATTGCTCGCAGCTCCCGCCCCCGCCTTTATATACGGCGGATTGCAGGTTATCACATCAAAATATCGCTTTTGATAAAACCGCTCCGCCTCACGCAGATCGCCGCAGGTTATCTTTATCCGCCCGTCAAGACGGTTAAGCTCCGCCGACCTTTTCGCCATATCCGCGATCTCCGGCTGAATTTCGATACCGTGAATTTCGGGGCATTGATTTTCTGCGGAAAACAATATCGGAATTATTCCGGACCCGGTGCAAAGATCGAGCATGGACGAACACACGGCGCCTTTTGCGAAATCCTTAAGAATGACCGCATCGGTACCGAACCGGAAACCCTTTTTTTTCTGTATTATCCTTAAATCTCCCGTTCCGAGCTCCTCTATGACCTCATCCGATCTTATCATAACGCGTTTGCCGCATTGTCGATCACGGCAAAGCTTATCTCGCCTCCGGCGGCAAGCTCTCCGTCAACGGTAGCCTTGACCTCCGCCTTTCCCATACCGTGACGATATTTTACCAGATCGGCCTCCAGCCTAAGCGTATCACCCGGAACGACCTGTCTGCGGAATTTGAAATTATTTATCCCGGTAAATACGCCGAGCTTTCCTCTGTTTTCCTCCATATCAAGCAGCAGAACAGCGCCGGTCTGAGCAAGCGCCTCTGTTATGAGCACCCCGGGCATTATCGGATTTGACGGAAAATGCCCCTGAAAAAACGACTCGTTTGCCGTTACGTTCTTTATCGCAACAATTCTCTTGCCCGCCTCCATCTCAACTACCTTATCTATCAAAAGCATAGGGTACCTGTGCGGCAGAATCTTTTGGATTTCCGTATTTGACAACATGATTTTTACCTTACCTTTCCTTTACCGGATAAACCGATTATCTCTTATAATATATATGCGTGGGATCGTTCATTGCGTCTATTCCCTCTATTGCTATACCCGAGCCCTTGGCGACGCAGGAAACTATATCATCCGCAAGATAAACGTCTATGCCCGTTTCCTTTTTAAGTCTTTTGTCAAGACCGTGCACAAGCGAACCGCCGCCCGTAAGAAGAATACCGTCCTCAAGAATATCACCGACCAATTCGGGCGGTGTTTCCTCAAGCACAGCCTTCACCTCATCGATAATTTCGATCACAACGTCCTCGAATGCCGCGCGGATCTCCTCCGATGTGACCTGTATGGTCTGCGGCAGTCCCGTAAGCAGGCTTCCGCCTCTTATATCTATGGAAATATCCTTTTCTCTCGGATACACACAGCCTATGCTTATCTTAACGTCCTCCGCCGTTCTCATTCCTATGTTAAGGCTGTATTTCTTTCGTATATATTTAACCACCGCTTCGTCAAATTCATCGCCGGCAACCTTTATCGAGCGGCTTACAACGATCGAGCCCAGCGATATTACCGCAACATCCGCCGTTCCGCCGCCTATATCCACTATCATCATGCCTCTCGGCCTTGATATATCAAGACCCGCGCCTATGGCCGCCGCAATAGGCTCCTCTATGATATATACCTTTCTTGCTCCCGCCTGCTTTGCGGCATCGATTACCGCTCTCTGCTCAACCTCGGTCACTCCGCTCGGAACACATATCATTATACGCGGCTTTATCAGTCTTTTCTTGCATACCTTGTTTATAAATGCCTTAAGCATCTGTTCGGTAAGATCGTAATCGGATATAACACCGTCCGCAAGCGGACGTATAGCCTGTATCGCATCCGGTGTGCGTCCCAGCATTTTTCTTGCCTCTTCACCCACCGCATAGATCTTGTTGCTGTATATATCCACCGCCACGACCGACGGTTCTTTTAAAACTATGCCCTTACCCTTTACATATACAAGCACCGTTGCGGTACCCAAATCTATGCCTATATCATTGGAAAATATTTTCATCCGGTAACCTCCTGACCGACATACAGCCGTATACCTCTCAAATTTTTAAAAGTTTCTTTGCATTCTTATAACATATTTTATC
>JAFLUR010000017.1 GCA_022508725.1 Oscillospiraceae bacterium | reverse complement strand
AACGCCGTATCTGAGAGGGAGCGACATATATGTCCGTTTCCCCCGAGCGATAGCCGTCTACTCTGAGAAATCCGTATCCGTCCGCCATAATATCAAGGATACCGCGCACCTCGACCGCGCCGTCGGGACGCTGACGAACCTTTACATGATTGTTTTCGCCCGCAGCGCGTCCGGAAGTTTCCGTATTTGTGTCGTTTAACGGTTCCGAAAGCCGTGTATCACGAGTTTTTTGCGCCGGCTCCTCCGGTGCGGAGTCCTCGGAAACGGGAGCCTTGGCGCGTCTTGCCGGAGTTTTCCTCTTTTCCGTATCACCGGAACGACCGGTCTTGCCGTCGGCATGACCGCTGTCATCACCGGAATGACCGGTTTCATCCAAAAATTCCTTTATTCTTTCCGCAAGCTCTCCTTTATTGAGAAGCGATATTTTTTTAAGCCCCAGGCTTTTTGCAATCTGTTTCAGTTCTTCCTTGCTTTTGTTTTTCAGTGAATCCGCATCCTTGATGCCGGCTGTATTAAAAGTCATTCTGCTCTCCTTTATTTAAATTAATCAATCATAACCGCACCGTCCATTGCGGAGGATACGAGTCTTGAATATCTTTTCAGATAACCTGTCTTTATTTTCGGCTCTTTCGGAACAAAGTTTTTCTTTCTTTCCGCGAGCTCCTCATCGGATACATTAAAGTTCAGAATACCGTTTTGAATGTCTATTTCTATTATATCTCCGTTCTGTACGAATGCGATCGGACCGCCCTCGACAGCCTCGGGAGATACATGACCGATCGCCGCGCCTCTTGTTGCTCCGGAGAAACGGCCGTCGGTGATAAGAGCGACGTCCTTGTCGAGTCCCATGCCGCATATGGCGGATGTGGGCGAAAGCATTTCGCGCATACCCGGTCCTCCTTTCGGACCCTCATAGCGGATAACGACAACATCTCCCTTTGTGATCTTTCCGCCGTATATAGCCTCGATAGCCTCCTCCTCGCTGTCATATACCTTGGCGGGTCCCGAATGTTTGAGCATTTCGGGGGCAACGGCGCTTCTCTTTACGACAGAACCGTCAACGGCGAGATTTCCTTTGAGTACGGCTATACCGCCGGTGCTGCTGTACGGATCGTCGATCGGACGTATAACGTCATAATCTCGAACGATGCTGTTTTTGATATTTTCACCTACCGTTTTTCCGGTAACGGTGGGAAGATCGAGTTTAATAAGATTTTTCTTTGAAAGCTCGTTCATGACAGCCTGCACGCCTCCCGCGGCATAAAGATCCTGAACATGATGCTTTCCTGCCGGAGCAAGGTGGCAGAGATTGGGCGTTTGCGCGCTTATTTCATTTGCATAGTCAAGCGTGATGGGCGCTTTTGCCTCATGTGCGATTGCGGGAAGATGGAGCATTGAATTGGTTGAGCAGCCGAGAGCCATGTCAACTCTGAGCGCATTGAAGATGGAATCCGGAGTTATTATATCTCTCGGCTTCACGTCATTTTTAACAAGCTCCATTATCTGCATTCCGGTTTGCTTTGCAAGCCGTATTCTCTCGGAGTATACGGCGGGTACGGTGCCGTTTCCGGGAAGAGCCATGCCGAGGACCTCGGTAAGACAGTTCATGGAATTTGCGGTGAACATACCTGAGCATGAGCCGCAGGTCGGGCAGGCAACATTTTCAAGCTCGTTGAGCTCTTCCTCATTTATTTTTCCTGCCTTGAACGCGCCCACAGCCTCCATGCCGGTATTGAAATCACGATATTCGCCCTTGAAGTTCACCGAAAGCATGGGACCGCCGCTTACGAGGATCGACGGAATATTAAGACGCGCCGCCGCGATAAGCATACCCGGTACTATTTTGTCGCAGTTGGGGATAAGCACAAGACCGTCAAAGCCGTGCGCTACAGACATAGCCTCTATGGAATCCGCTATCAATTCGCGCGTCGCAAGCGAGTATTTCATACCGACATGCCCCATTGCAAGCCCGTCGCATACGCCTATTGAAGGGAATTCTATCGGAGTTCCGCCGGCAATCCTGATTCCCGCCTTTACCGCCTCGGCTATTTTATCAAGCTGTATGTGACCCGGAATAATATCGTTTTTGGCACATACAACGCCTATAAAAGGACGATTTATTTCTTCGTCCGTAAATCCGTCCGCTTTAAGAAGAGAACGGTGGGGAACTCTCTCGACCCCTTTTTTTATACTGTCACTTATCATTTGAAAAACCTCCCGAATAAATAATTTCCAAAAACATAATAATTTTAAATAAACAGCTCCAGTAAATAGTTATTGTCGTAAAAATAATGCATAACGTAGGTTGTGCGAATAACGTTGTTCACGTTTTGCTGCTCGTCGATCGGTGTAACGATCAATATAATTCCGCATATTACATATACGATCAAAAGTGCGTGTACCGCGCCTACCAAGCCTCCCATAAATTTATCGAGCTTTTCAAGGACGGGTATCTCCAATAATCCCGAGATAAATATAAATACTACCGAAAGTATAAGCTTTGCGACAACGAATATGCCTATTGAAGAAATAATTTTCAATATCAGGTTTGACAGCTTTTCGGCTATCGAAAGAGCTATGCTTTCTTGCGTTGAAACAACATGCTCGACATTATTGAGCAGATAATCGGTTATAAACTCCGGCAGCCCCATATTGTTTATCGTATCTTCCATACCCGATGCCGCAGGGTTATCCAGCCATGTGTTGTGTACGGCTTTTATAACCGAATCGTTTATAAATGTATACAGCGGCGTGCGTGAAAGCAGCGTTGTGACAGGCGCGGTAAGACACAGCATAAGAACTATTACGATTATGCTTGAAAGCATATTCCTGCCCGCCAGAGCAAAGCCGCGGCTCATACCGATCAAAACGGCAATTACAAATACGGCAATAACAAGTGCATCAAGAGAAATATTCATAAAACAATCCAAACCTCCCATATGTTTTTTGCGAAAAATTGTGAATTTTATGTTAAAAGCCCGGAATATCAAGTTTGTCCGGCGGCTTACTTTTTCTGTGCCGGTAATTTTTTCGTGTTTATAAATTCAATGCTGTTTGAATGTATAAGAACGATACTATCCTTGTCTATAATAAATCCGTCAGAAATATCCTTATCCGAAGTATACGAAGAAAGTATTCCCCTGTATGTTCCGAAAAATACCGTCCTGCCGCTGTTATACGCGACAAAAGGCATACGCACATCGGCGAAATCGGGTATGATGTCCAAAGTGATGGATGCGCGTATTTTGCCCTTCAGATCGGATAATTTTATGTACGGATGGGAATTGCCGTCAAACGCCGTTACCCGTGCGCCCGAATTATCCGAACGGGTGAGCAGTATTTTATCCGAATCGGAATCGGGAGATACGCCCCATATATTTTTACATCTTTGATTAAGTCCGTATATTCCCTTATCCGATGCCGCCGAAAGAATTTCTTTTGAAAAATCTATATCGAAAATGAGAGTATCATCGAATTCAAGATTTCCGGTATATCCGCTTCCCGAGTTTATTTCCCACATCTGAATTTCCGAGGAAACTCCGGAATCGGTGTTGAGCATGGTGACGGCAAGATGCCGGGATGGAGATATATCCGCCGCGATCACCTCGCTGCTGCCGATGTTGCGCGAAAAGACAATATCGCCTTCCTTATTGTATACCGTCACACAGGAACGGTACTGTTCCTTTTCCGAAACGATCACAGCCTCGCCCTTTGACGATATCGACGCATAATTTATTATATTGTCGGTACGGACGGAATACAGCAGCTTGCGTCCGATAAAAACATTCACCAGTCTGCCGCCTTTATCGGCAAGAAGAATGTAATTTCCCGAAGTTTTGAGTATCGGCTTTGAAAAGGACGCCGCCAAAGCCCATTTGCTTGTGCCGTCCTTATCGAATGCCATAAGAGAGCTTTTGTCGGCGCATACCAGGTAATCCTTGTAAACGGCATACTTTATATCATCCGCGTTTTTAAGCGGAACGTTTACCGCGGCTTCCGAAAAATCGATTTTCGGCGTCGGTGAAACGATAATCTCCGGAGAGTCCGTTTCCGGAATGTACGCCGCTGCGTCGGACGGTGTTTCCGGAGCCTGCGCATCCGGAGAAGACGTGTCGTCGGATTTTTCTAACACCGGCAAAACCGCCGGATCGAATGATACCGTCTTTTCCGACAGGGTGTTTTTTATATGTTCGATATTTTTTTTCGCGTTTTCGAGATATTCCGACAAAAATTCGTTGTTGTCTGAATAACGGAGCAGTGCGAATACAAGAAAGGCGACCGTAACCGTAACCGGGAGCAGTGATGAAACGCGTCTATTCATCAGTAATACACCTCTTTCAGAAAAAGTCCGTTGGGCGGAGCCGTAATACCTGCGCGGGTACGGTCTTTTGAATTTATTATGTCGGAAATATCGGCGGGGTTTATTTTTCCAAGCCCCGCGAATACGAGAGTTCCGGCAATAATTCTCACCATATTGTATAAAAATCCGTTGCCCGTGACCGATACGGTTATATTTTTTCCGTCGGTATCGACATTGAGGGAATATACGGTGCGTACCGTGGTTTTTACCGAAAAGCCGGAGGAAGCAAACCCCATGAAATCATGCTCGCCCAAAAATCCTTTTGCCGCAAGCGACATGGCGCCGGTATCAAGCGGGTCTTTTATATGCCATGAATATCTTTGGGAGAACACATCGGGAAAGCTGTCGTTAAAAATTTTATAAACATAAGTTTTTGCACGGGCGGAATTTTTCGAATGGAAATTTTCATCGGCATATTCCGCTTTTTTACATATAATATCGCCGGGAAGCCGGTGATTAAGCGCGAACGGCAGCTTTTCCGGAGGAACGGATGTGTCCGAAAAGAAATTGCATACGAAATTAACGGCGTGAACGCCCGAATCGGTACGTCCGCAGCCGGTTATCCGCACACCGGTTCCGGTAAGGGAGGAAACGGCGTTTTCAAGCGTTTCCTGAACAGTCCGTGCATTTTTCTGGATCTGCCAGCCGTGATAGTCCGTCCCGTCAAACTGAACGCACAATTTAATATTTTTCATATAAACCTCAATATACCCCGGAGTATGACTGCCGTGATAAGCCGTGCGGCATACAAAAGTCCGGTTCTCCGGCGACCGCGGACGGCGACCGGTAAGTTTTCGTCAAACTGTAATACAACTCACATTATAACATATAAATTTTATGATTTCAATAGTTAAATTCAACACTTAAATGATTTTTTTAAAGATTACCCGTTACGGTCTTGTATTTTATGCATATTTTATGCATTTTGAGTATTGACAGCATTTGAAATCGGGAATATAATTTAAGTGAATGTTATTTCCGGAATTTTTACGGACGGTTATTTGTCGGGCATTTTTCCGGTTATTCGGCGGTTATTTGTGAAATTCCGGTTTGCAATAAAAAAATTTGAGAAACGGAGAACAGCGTATGAAAACGAAGATCACAGCACTTTTAACGGTTATGGCGATGACCGTGTCTGCGGTAATGCCGTATGCTTATGCGGCGAATGATGCGGGAAGCGGAGTATGGATGCCCAATCCGCTGCGGGTCGCGGAAAAGCTTGACAGAGGACTTGCGGCAATGAAAACGCCGGAGGGGATTTATCTGAGTTGGCGGCTTTTTGCGGACGAGGACAGCGTGTACGGCACGGCGGACGGAAATGTAAGCTTTGATATTTACCGTGACGGAGAAAAAATAGCGGTCGAAAGCGATACGACAAACTATGTCGATACGGACGGAAATGAAAATTCCGTGTACCGGGTCGTTGCAAGCGGCGGCGATATGTCGGAGTGCCGGGAGGTTACGGCATTTGAGAGCGGGGCGAATTATTTTGATATTCCGCTTAAAGTGCCTGCGGACGTTACCGCGGCGAACGGTTTGGTCTTATCATATTCGCCGGGTGACGCCTCGTGCGGCGATCTTGACGGCGACGGCGAATATGAGGTGGTTTTGAAATGGGACGCGGGTCCTCAGGATAATTCAAATTCGGGATATACCGGAAATGTGCTGCTTGACGCATATAAGCTTGACGGGACATTTTTGTGGCGAATCGATCTCGGAAAAAATATCCGTGCCGGCGCGCATTACACACAGTTCCTCGTTTATGATTTCGATAAGGACGGAAGGGCTGAGATTACGGCAAAGACCGCCCCGGGTTCGAAAGACGGAAAGGGAAGTTATGTTACGGCGGCGAGCCTTGACGAGAGCATAAAGGGTGCGAACAATTCCGCCGTATATGTAAATTCGAGCGGATATATACTTGACGGTCCCGAATATTTTACGATATTTGACGGAGAAACGGGAGCCGCGCTCGATACGATAAATTATCCCGTGCAGAGAGTCTCGGCGAGCGTATGGGGCGATGATTTCGGCAACAGGTGTGACAGATACCTTGCGGATGTCGCATATCTCGACGGAGAAAATCCGTATGCGGTATACTGGAGAGGATATTATTTCGGAAAGAGAGGATTCGGACAGAGAACGGGTATATGCGGAATAGGCTTTAACGGAAAAAGACTTGATGTAAAATATATATTCGATACCTTGAGCGGACAGAACGGCTATACCTCCGGCAATGAAAATTATGTCGGACAGGGAAATCATAATTTATCGGTCGCCGATATCGATAATGACGGCAAGGATGAGGTATTGTCGGGTGCGATGTGCGTGGGTGAAAACGATGACGGAAAATTGGGCGTGCACTGGACTACTCTGAAGGGACACGGCGATGCGCTGCATATAGGAGATTACGACCCCACTCATGACGGCTATGAATTTTTCGTGGTACATGAGGACGGAGGAGAAACAAAGAAAAAGCCGGACGGAACGACCGTTGTTCTCGATTTCGGTATGTCGGTTATCGATCCCGCAAACGGAGAGATAATGTATCATAAGAGCGCGAATGACGATACGGGACGCGGAATTATGGCAAATGTCGGCGCGGGCGGATATTATCAGTTCTGGAGTTCCGGTACAGGAGCGTACAAAGCGACCGGAGACGGCGGTTTCGAATCGGTTTCCGTACCGGATGCGTCATACAATTTCCGGATATTCTGGGACGGAGATTTGTATGACGAGCTTTTGGACGGCACAAATATAAGCGTGTGGAACGGCTCCGGTATGTCGAATATTTTTTCGGCAGGCGAATGTACGAGTGTGAACGGAACAAAGTCAAATCCGGCGCTTCAAGCCGATCTGTTCGGGGATTGGCGCGAGGAGGTCGTATATCCTCTTAAAAACGGTTCGGCTCTCAGAGTATATACAACGGATATTTACACACCGCATAAGATGAAAACGCTTATGTCGGACAGTGTTTACAGAAGCGGAGTTGCCGCGGAGCAGTCGGCATATAACCAGCCGCCGCATATAGGATATTACACGGATGCGGAGTATGCGCCGACTCCTACGCCGCTCCCGGAGGGATTGACGCGTAAAACTCTTTATGAGCGCGGATATGAGACCGCATGGACGGAAGCGGACAGAGCCGAATGGGGAGCGACCGAGCTGACGGAGGAATACGGACTCCGGCAGACCGGCGGAAACGGATCAAACTCCGCAAAAATAACGATCGATCCGGAGAAAAACTCGATCATTCATATCGAAGCGTATTGGGTGGGTATGTCACATACGGGACGATATTTTTACAACGGAAATTGCAGTTATTTTAAATTCGGAAATATATGGATAGCACAGAACGATCAGGATCAAAGCTCGGCATACAGCTTATCGCCCTTCTCAAGCACTCATTTTACAAAATTTGCCGGACCGAACGGCTACAGGGATTACGATATAGCTTCAAAAAATTGGTATGTAATCGATATGGAGATAGACACATCAACAAATATATTGAAGTCCATGACGGTAAAAAGCTCAGCCGATCCGAACAAAAGCTTACTTACAATTTCCGACAGAAAGCTTTCCGGATATGATTATAGAAACATAGAATTCGGATATTTGAAGGGAGGAAGCGTAGGCGCAAGTAATCCCAATAATGAATATTTGAAGAAAATCAAGGTCGAGCAGATAACGGGAGAGGCTGTCAAGCCGACTCCGACTGTCAAGCCGACTCCGGATGCGTTTGAAAGGGAAACCGTTTATGAGCGCGGATATGAGACCGCATGGACGGAGGCGGACAGAGCCGAATGGGGAGCGACCGAGCTGACGGAGGAATACGGACTTTGGCAGACCGGCGGAAACGAATCAAACTCCGCAAAAATAACGATCGACCCGGAAGAAAACGCGGTTCTTGCGATTGAGGCGTATTGGATAGGTATGTCAAATCTGAATCGCAGACTTAATGAGGGAAATTGCAGTTACTTTAAATTCGGAAACATATGGATAATGCAGAATGACCAGAGTCAAGCTTCGGCATACAGCTTATCGCCCTTTTCAAGTGAGAATTTCACGACATTTACCGGACCGAACGGCTACAGGGATTATGATGTATCCACCAAAAATTGGTATGTAATAAATATGGAAATAGATACATCCTCGAACATATTGAAGTCGATGACGGTAAAAAGCTCAGCCGATCCGGATAAAAATTTGCTTGAAATTTCGGATGAAGAGCTCTCCGAATATGATTATAATAATATCGAATTCGGATATTTTAAGAGCGGAAAGGTTTCAACGGAAAATAATGAATATTTGAAGAAAATCAAGGTGGAAAAGATAACCGAAAAGCCTGCCGAGCCGACGCTTGCGCCGTTGGAGGTTATCAGCGCGCCCGCGGCGGACGTACCGTCCGGAGAGGTGGATTACGGAACGAAAGTGACTGTAAGCTCAACGAATGAGTTTTATTTGGGATATAATATAAACGGCGGAGATAATGTATTCCCGTGGTTGTCAAGCGTTACGATAACAATAACGGAGGATACGGTGATCGACGCATGGAGCGCGGTGGATGTATTCAAGCCCGGTGTGGAATATGACATTAGGCACGGAACGTTCACATATACGGTCAAAAAGGATACAATCCCGACCTCATCGCCGACGGCAGTTCCATCGGAAAGCCCGACGGTACCGCCGACGATAATACCCTCGGAAAGCCCGACGGTACCGCCGACGATAATACCCTCGGAAAGCCCGACAGCGCCGCCGACGATAATACCCTCGGAAGGTCCGACAGCGCCGCCGACGGTAATACCCTCGGAAGGTCCGACAGCGCCGCCGACGGTACAGCCGACGATATTACCGTCAGAAAGTCCGTCGATAACCGATATAACGCCTATAGGAAATTACAACGGTAAAGTTAAGATCAAAAAGGAAATAAACGGAAACGAGATAATGCTGACCGTTATTGCCGAAGAAACGGTGGTTTCCGAGGTTATGCTTTTTGCGGCGAAATATGGTGACGGCGGAGAGCTTATCGGTGTCAAAGCCGTAAAAGGGGAGAACAATAACGGCATAATAACGGTAAAAACTGAAATTCCCGATGCGGATTCTTTCAGAATTATGCTGTGGGATAAAACAAACCGACCCGTTACGGCACCGCTCGATAAAAACAAGCTCGATAAAAAATCCGATTGATGTAAAAAGAGCCTTGATACGGAAAATCAAGGCTCTTTTTCAATGCTTTCTGTTTCAATACTTTCTATTTTATAAATTCCGTCGGATTTTTGTTTTCTCCGTCCTTTAATATCTCAAAATGCAGATGCGGATTTACAAGCTTTTCTTCAATTGAGGTATCGCCGACGGAACCTATCTTATCACCTGTCTTTACTCTGTCACCTTTTTTGAGAGATATATCCTCTTCACCGAGATTTGCGTACAGGGTCTGCCAGCCGTTATCATGATTTATAAGAATAAATACACCGAGAGTATCCGATCCGATCTCCTCAATGACGCCGTCCAGGGACGCTTTTACCGCGGTGCCGGGTTCGGACTGTATATCTATTCCGTCGTGGGTTCTCCAGTCGTCCATGGTTTTGTTAGATGACAGATTTTCCGAAAAGGTATCGATTATTTTTCCCTCGGCAGGCGGGATAAACGACGGTGTCTTGGGCGGTTCGGGGGGGATCGTCGATGCCTGCTTTACGACTGTTTGGACCACGGGCTTCGCGGTTTGAGCAGGTTTCGGAGAAGCCTTGGGAGTCGGTATCGACACGGCATAATTTGCGGGGGACGGCTTTATCGTATATACGGGAGCCTCCGATTCTTCCGGAATGGGTGAGCTTTCCTCGACGATCACATTATCGGACGCCTGACGGCGGGCTTTGTTTTTTCCGGCGTTGTGTCCCGTATAAGCAATAATTCCTAACACAGCAATGCAAGAGCAAAGAGCTATGTAGAAGCCCTTTCCCTCTATAAAACTTTGATTTTGAGTATGTTTTTTCATTATAAAACATTCCTTTCCTTAATAGTTAATAATATCCTTATAAGATATATTTTTGTATCGGCAAGGTCGCCGGGACGCCGCACCGATTTGCTTTTTCAATAGTATTATTGCTTAATGATTACTTTTTTATACTTATTGTCCGGAAATTAAATAAAATAAATTAAAAAAAACTATTCCCAAAATGAATTTATTATAGTATAATAGAACAGAGACGGAGAATGGTTTTCGGAAATGTCCGGATAACACAAGTCCGTGAATCGGTAAAAGCAATCGAGATAATGCTGTGTCCCGGTTTAGTTAAGGAGGAAAAATATGCGTATAGAACAAATTGACGGAAATAAGATAAAAGTATTTATAAGCAATGACGATATGGAAAAGCTTAATATTGATTTTCAAAATCTCTCACCCACATCACCCGATCTGAGCAAAAGCCTGTTTAAGATAATCGAACATATTAAAAGCCGGACCGGATTTAATCCCGACAGTGCAAAAATGCTCATAGAAGCGGTACATTCGATGGACGGAATCATGCTCATGCTTACAAAGGCGGACGGTTTGGGTGATATCGTACTTAATAAAGATAAAATGAAGGGCAAAATAAAGAGCATAAAAGCGAAAAAGAAAAATTCATCGCCGAAGTACATAATTTATGAATTTTCCGGAGCGGACGCGTTTTTCGATGCCGTAAAATCGGCGGAGGAGGAATGGCTGGCGGTTTCGTCCGCGTACAGAATGAACGACAGGTATTATATTGTGTTTACCGGCGAAAATATCAGGTACAGAGCGTTTCTGTCCGAATTTTCATCGGGCGAGGGATACAGCCGGATGTTCGGAATTTTTCTGAAAGAACACGCGAGCTTTGTCGCAGGCGGAAGTAATTTGGTGCATATGGCGAAAGAAATCCGTAATTTTTATTAAAAAACTGTTGCAAAAATTTCCTTTACGATATATAATATAAAGCGATATGTATATTAGGAAGCGAAAAGGAGAGAATTGTATTATGTTATTTGAAATTATTGCTTTTGCGGAAAATGAGGTATCGCAGGCGGCGCCGGAAGCGGCGGGAACCGTTTCGCCGGCTGCCTCCGTGGGTGTTCAGCTGGTTATTCTTGCGTTTATGTTTGCGGCTTTGTATTTTGTTTTGATACGTCCGCAGAGGAAAAAGGAAAAGGAAACCCGTGATATGATCGCCGCGGTCAATGTCGGGGATAAGATCGTCACAATAGGAGGAATTGCCGGAAAAATCACAAAAATCAAGGATGAATATGTTTTCATCGAATCCGGAAGCGTGGGGAATCCCAATGAAAAATCCTTTTTGAAAATCGAACGCAGCGCCATAAAGACCGTTGAGAAAAAACAGCAGGCATAAAAGATCGCCCTATGCATATATTTATAATGCATAGGGCAGATTTTTCGGAGCCTGTTCGGTATTCTTTCGATCGTCGGATTTTTGAGCGGATTTTTCTGCCGGCACGAAATTTGCGGGAATACTTTGTGTATTTCAAAAATTTGGGGCAAAGCCGGAGGAGAAATATGCCGAAAGGATGATGATCGGAGGTTGCCGAACAGGCTCCCAAGTGCCGGGAATTTCGGCAAAGAAAGGATTTGATGGGTAATGAAACAAAATGAAACGGTATCTCAGCCGATCCGGATCAAGGCGGTTGTGAAAGCATTGGCGGCATCGCTTGTCATAACATTCGTATTGTTTATGATATTCGCTTTTATATTGTTTTTAAGCCGTATGAATGAAGCACAAATCTCGGGAGGCGTATTTGTAATTTCGGTGATAAGTCTTATTCTCGGCGGGATGATCGCGTCAAAACAGGCGCAGAAAGCAGGGTTTCTGCATGGGGCAATCGTGGCGGTATGCTATCTTGCCGTGATTTTTATCGGCTCGGTTATTATGAACAAAGGCTTTTTCTTTAATATGAGAATGGTTACAATGACGATAGGATGTCTTGCGGCGGGTATTTTCGGAGGTATAATAGGCGTTAATATACAGCCGGTAAAAAAGTTTAAAAGAAGCTGAAGGATTTATCGCAAAATAAAAAAATAAAAAAATTTCCGTTATCCTCTTTATTTTTACAAAAGTTTATGATATACTATAAAATACAGGTACATAATGCCTTATCGGCGGTAAGATATTTTCCGCCGCAGAATACACAGAAAGGATTGATACAAATGAAACATGTAAAGACATTGAATACAGCGTCTTTGAAGAAAAGCGCGGTCAAGGGCGGATGCGGCGAGTGCCAGACATCATGTCAGTCCGCCTGCAAAACCTCATGCACAGTTGCCAATCAGAAGTGCGAGAGAAAATAATCTGTGTGTAAGATAAATGAGGCTGCCGTTTTCCGGGCATATTACAGTATTTGTGCGGCTGCCCGGAAAACGGCGTTTTTTTGCATATATTCAGAAAGGAATACTTATGATACATAAATATAAAGCACTCGGACTTAATATAGTTATGGATGTGTACAGCGGAGTTATACACGCCGTTGACGACTTGGTTTACGATATGCTCGATCATATCAAAGATGTTCCCGAAGAGGATAAATGCCCGGGAAATATCGTTTCGGCGCTTTCCGGAAAATATTCCGCTGAGGAAATAGACGAGGCGTATGAGGAAATTTGCGGTCTTTGCGAAAACGAAACATTATTCACAAAGGATATGTACTCGGGTATTGCGAAAAATTGGAATAAAAAATCAAACATAAAGGCTCTGTGTATGCATATAACGCATGACTGCAATCTGAGATGCAAATATTGCTTTGCGGATACGGGCGCTTTTCACGGCGAGAGAAGCATGATGAGCAAGGAAGTGGGGGAGAAGGCTGTCGATTTTGTCATAAGAGAATCGGGAGCGAGAAAAAATATAGAGATAGATTATTTCGGAGGCGAACCCCTGCTGAATTTCGATACGGTTAGGCATATTACGGAGTATGCAAGAAAAAAGGGAGAAGAGTGCGGAAAAAATTTCAGATTTACGATAACTACGAACGGAGTGCTTTTGAATGATGAAGTTATTTCTTATATAAACGAAAATATGTCGAACGTGGTTTTGAGTCTTGACGGCAGAAAAGAGGTCAATGACCGTATGCGTTACCGCGCCGACGGCAGCGGCTCATATGCCGATATAGTCCCCAAATACAAAAAGCTCGTCGAGTCGAGAGGGGACAAGGATTATTATATAAGAGGCACATTCACGGCGGAAAACACGGATTTTGCCGACGATGTTATGCATATGCTTGATCTCGGCTTTAAAAATACAAGCATAGAGCCTGTTGTTGTGCCGGAGGACAAGCAGTATGCCGTTAAAAAGGAAGATCTTCCGGCGGTGTTTGCCGAATACGATAAGCTTGCCCGGATATATTATGATAAGAGGAAAAACGGTGAGCCTTTTACGTTTTTCCATTTTATGATCGATCTTGAGCAGGGACCGTGCGTTGTGAAAAGACTGTCCGGATGCGGTGCGGGTCATGAGTATGTGGCTGTGACGCCCGGAGGAGACATATATCCCTGTCATCAATTTGTCGGAAATACCGATTTTAAGATGGGAAGCGTGTTCGGGGAAAGCATTGACGAAGGTATCAAGGAGAAATTCGAAAGGTCTAACGTCTATACAAAGCCCGCATGTGAAAATTGCTTTGCAAAGTTCTATTGCAGCGGAGGGTGCAGCGCAAATGCGTATAATTTCAATAAGGATATAAACAAGCCATATGAAACGGCGTGCGATATGGAAAGAAAGCGTGTGGAATGTGCGGTTGCCATAGAGGCAAAGCTTGCGCTCGGAGATGAATAGGAAAATGCCCGCCGCAGTTTTTGCCGCCGGTATCGCCGCGGTCGTATTTATCGTGTTTTTTTTTAAATGCCCGATAAAGGCGGCAACGGGCTTCCCGTGTCCCGGCTGCGGAATGACAAGGGCGTGTGTTACGGCATTTTACGATATAAAGGGCGCTTTTTTTATGCATCCGCTGTTTCCCGTTGCGATGGCGGCGGGAGCGGCTTTTGTTATACCGCGGTCAAGGGAATATATGAAATGTCATGCGGAAAGATTTACGAATGTTTGCGTATTTCTTCTGATTGCCGTTTATATATGGCGTATGCTTACGGTTTATCCCGACGCGCCGATGGAATATAATGAGAATAATTTTATCGGTTATGTTATCGGCTGTGTGAAAGCGATATCGGAGAGATTTGTTTAAGGAAACACTGAATAAATCAACATAAAAAAATAATTCAGCTGTCCGCGGCGAAAAACCGGTACGAACGCGTGCGCGCTTGCGCTAAAGAATCAGCGTATATTTTTTCGTAAATTATT
>JAFLUR010000169.1 GCA_022508725.1 Oscillospiraceae bacterium | reverse complement strand
TTCAAGGTTTTATGACGCAGAATTTCACAGCTTGAGCAAGCAGAAAAATTCAAGAATTGGTTGGAGCATAAATAATATTGCATATTGCAATATATCTGATAAAAAACATACAAAGGTGGTATTATATGCAGCAAAAAGAAAACAAAATGGGCACAATGCCCGTAAATAAACTGCTTATGAGCGTATCGCTGCCCATAATGATATCAATGCTCGTTCAGGCGCTTTACAATATTGTAGACAGCATATTCGTGGCAAAATACAGCCCCGCGGGATTTACGGCTATCTCACTCGCTTTCCCGGCGCAGTCACTTATGATCTCGCTCGCGGTCGGAACGGGCGTGGGAATAAATTCGCTGCTTTCGAGACGTCTCGGCGAAAAACGTTTCGATGAAGCAAACAAAGCCGCAACAAACGGCATATTTCTCTCATTTCTGAGCTCGCTGCTCTTTGCCGTCTTAGGCTTTGTGTTTTCATACAAATTCTTTTCGACATTTACGAAAGATACGGAGGTCATAAATTACGGGACCGAATATCTTACGATATGCACCGTTCTTTCAATAGGAGTATTCATGCAGGTAACTCTCGAACGGCTTCTTCAGGCAACGGGAAATTCGCTTTTTTCCATGTTTACTCAAGGCGCGGGAGCTGTTATGAACATAATCTTCGATCCAATACTTATTTTCGGTTATTTGGGATTTCCCGAGATGGGAATAAAGGGCGCGGCGATCGCCACCGTATGCGGTCAAATATTCGCGGCGGTTTTGGGTGTTGTTTTCAATATAAAAAAGAATAAAGAAATTTCGCTTTCCTTTAAAGGATTTCGTCCCTCTGCGGGCATTATCGCGGACATATACCGCGTGGGCGTGCCGTCTATAATAATGCAGTCCATCGTTTCGGTCATGACCGCGCTTGTGAATAAAATTCTCGACAACGATACGGCTGTTTCGGTAATGGGCGCGTATTTTAAGATACAGTCGTTTATATTCATGCCCATATTCGGTCTTACAAACGGCATGGTACCTATTGTGGGATATAATTTCGGCGCGAAAAAGAAAGACAGGATATACAAAACGATACATTCGAGCCTTTTCATCTCAATGTCCGTAATGGCTGTGGGAACTCTTGTGTTTCTTTTCCTGCCGGGAATTCTGCTGAAAATATTCAGCGCGGACGATGCTTTGATGAAGATGGGAGTTCCGGCGCTCAGAATAATGGGAATGTGCTTTGTAACGGCCGGGGTATGTATTGTAATTTCATCAAGCTTTCAAGCCATAGGCTGCGGTATGTACAGTCTTATAATATCGCTTGTGCGGCAGCTCATATTCCTTGTGCCGATAGTTTTCGTCATGAAAATTCTTTTCGGACTCGGCGCCGTATGGTGGGCATTCCCGATAAGCGATATTATTTCGCTGATTATAACGCTTCTGCTTTACGCAAACGTGAAGAAAAAATACATCGAGCCGATAAAATCGGAATAACAGACCGACGGCAAAAAGAGCGTATAACCTTTGGGGAAATACGCTCTTTTTTTATGTTTATTCGTATGCTTCCGGAATGATCGGCTGATACATATCGGTCGGACCGTGCGGACCGCCGAAAGGATAGACGTGCAAATACAATCCGTCCTCCCGGTCCGTGATCTCCGCGATATCGTAATTATTCGCCGCATCTTCCCACTCAAGTATAATGTCGCCCTTTTTCATGGCATAAAACAGATATTTTGCCCCGTTCTTCTCCGCCAAAAATATGCTTGCGTTTCCGGTATCTCTGCGGTCTGTTACCGTATATCCCGTCGTTATGTAATTAACCGCTTCATCATAGCCGAGAATCACGCAGCGGTCTTTCAAAAGCCCGTACAGCTTTTCCAAATCGGCGTTTATATTCGGAAATCCGGAAGAATCGATCCACAGAGTCCCCACCTCACAGCCGTCTGTATAAAAGGGCTTGATGCGATAGGTGTCCCGCCCGAAATCCTCGCCGATATTTACCGAAAGAGTATTTCCATAGTAATTCAGTTGGTCATAAGAGGCGGTCAGAACATCATCATCAAGCTCAAACGCAAGCTTATGCAGCGGCACGGACCGGGGATCCGAGGGCTGCCAAGTGTCCAAAAAAACCGACCGCGTTTGCGGATCCCATGTGAATTTGCACATATATTCCGAATACCCGTATTCCGCATTGGGGCTGTTTTCGGTGACTGTTCCCAAATCCTCCGTACATATCGCGGTCTTGCCGTCGATGTTGTATGAGGGCACAAGCCGACCGTTAAAGATCACCTGTATGTCGGTTTCATAAATATTTCCCGCCACGGTGCCCGGCGCGCCTCTTTCCACCGCGGGATCTCCGTACGGCTCGCCGTGAAAATTTACCGTAAACGTTCTTGTATCGTCATTGTACCAACCGTCAAATCCGTAGCCGTACCAAGCATTGTTATCGGCGCCGCCGGAAAATCCGTTCAGATCCTCCGCGGCAACGGCGGTTTTGCCGCCGATGTTATAGGATACGATCGGCTTGCCGTTCACATAGGCAAGAATATCCGTGGAATACACATTTCCGATGATATCGCCGTTTTGCGCGGAGGCGGCAAGGGTTATCGAAAACAAAGCGCATACCGACATACAAACAGCCGATAACAATTTTAACATTCCGTTTTTCATTTTTATCTCTCCATCCGTATATTTACCGATCATACCGTTGACTTTACCGGCATTTTTTCGGCAAACAAATTAAAGCTTTCCTCATCCATGGGCTTGCCGTAATAATACCCCTGAATTCTGTCGCATTGAACGCTTTTAAGGAAATCCGCCTGCGACTTGGTTTCCACTCCCTCACAGACCACCTTCATTCCGATACGCTTAGCCATTCCTATCATGCTTTCAAGCACGATCTTGTCGTTGTCGCTGAGCTCGTGGTTTTTGAGAAAAATTTTGTCTATTTTTATCTCGTCTATATTGAGCGTGCTTATAATGTTGAGCGAGGAATATCCGGAGCCGAAATCGTCCATAGACGTGTGTATTCCGTACTCACGGCAGGTATTTATAAAATTATCCGCCGTGTTGAAGTTATTCATATATATATTCTCCGTAAGCTCAAATTCCAAATATTTCGCCGGAACCTTGTATTCTTTCATAAGCTTCTCTATATACGGAATTATTTTATTTGAGCGGAAATGCACGCGCGATACATTCATCGATATCGGAAACAGAGGAAGTCCCTTATCCATTCTTTCGCGCAGATACCTGAACACCTCGCGGTAAACGTAAAAATCAACCTCCATGATATTTCCGTTTTTCTCGAAAACGGGAATAAACTGATCGGGATAAATAAACTTCCCGTCCGGCTTCTGCCATCGTATGAGCGCCTCGGCGCCGCTCAGGGTTTCGTCCGCGCATGATATTTTGGGCTGATAATAAACCTTAAACTCCCTGTTTGCTATCGCTTTGGGCAGCTCGTTGTTCAGATACTCCTGATATTTTATATCCTCCATCATCTCGTTGGAGAATACAAACGGTTTCTTCATATTCTCTCTTTTGGCGGTTTTTCTCGCAAGATTGGCGTGCGTAACGGCGGTAGTCGCGGAAATACTTCCGTCATTTACATAGCAGATACCCGTATCTATGCGTATGCTGACACCCGGACATATATTTTGCAGCTTTTGGCTTATAACGACATTTTGTTCCTTTATAAACTGCGCGAATCCCGGAACTAGCGAATCCGGAATAAGAGACGCGGATACGAAATTATCGGCGTACACGCGGCATATTATGATATCGGAATATTTCGATATTTCATCGTATATAGCCTGCGCCGCAAATTTCAAAACCTCGTTTCCCTTTTTGTAACCGTACTTTTCGTTTATATACTTAAAATGCTGAATATCGACATAAACGACCGCTATTTGAAAATCCTGCGGAATTTCGGAGATTTGTCTGTCAAGCAGCTCGGTAAAATCGGTGAAATTCATGAGTCCCGTGACCGGGTCGGGAGCTCCTTTTATCTTCACGCTTGACGAATGTATCCGATAAAGACGCTGGCATATAAAATCCGCACATATTTTCAGAGTCGCTTTTTCACATTCGTTCCAACAGCGTATTTCATCGAAATCCGCAAGCTCCAGCACTCCGAAAAATTCCGCCTTGTTGTAATACATCGAAGCCTGAATCACACACTTCGGCATAATCGTATTTTTTTCGGTAAACGGTTGAAAATCTCCGTCCTCCTTCTCAGCCATGCAGATATATCCTTTCTCATAAAATTTCTCCGACATATCCACCCAAACATCCCGACCGAACTTAACGGTTTCGTTGATGCGTCCGAATTTTTCGGAATCGCTCACCGATTCGTATGTATATACGAGCGAATAAGGGCGCGAAAACACCTCCCGCACGGTAACGCAGGACACGTCGTAGGTAATTCTTATGCGTTCAATGATCGCCGCCACGGCGCTTTCGATGTTTTTCGATCTGAAAGTGTCACATACAAATTGTACAAGATCAATGCATTCGTTTTCGGTAAGATTCGGTTTTTCAGCCATAATATCAATCCTCTTTAAAAATATTTATATTGATAAATCAATTATACTATATTTTTTTATATATTTCAATATCTATAATAAAAAATTCCGCAAATAAAACTCTTGAAACCGAGCTTTTCGATCTCAAGAGTTCTTGTTTATCGGAGATAATTTTATTCCCCTTTATATTCAGCTGTTGCCCTTTACCGCGTCACCGACCGCATTAACGCCGTCGCCTACCGCATTAACGCCGTCACCGACCGCATTGATACCGTCGCCTACCGCGTTTTTAACATCATCTCCGGCTTTTGCCGCCT
Organism: Oscillospiraceae bacterium; assembly: GCA_022508725.1. Taxonomy (GTDB): domain Bacteria; phylum Bacillota; class Clostridia; order UBA1381; family UBA1381; genus JAFLUR01. Next base: position 402 of record JAFLUR010000169.1, on the reverse strand, counting down.
CACCTGCCGCCTTATCGGCTTCCGACGCCGCAGAGCTTGCCGCAGGGCTCGCCGCGGGAGTTGCCGCCGCGGGCGTTTGTGCGTTCATTGTAGCCGCGGGTGACGGAGTCGGCGAATTTTTCGCCGTATTGTTTCCGCATGACGCAAGAACGATACTTATAAATACCGCGGGCAATAATATTTTAGCTATTCTCACTCTGACCAATCCTTCCCCTTTTTTATGTGAAATATCCGATAAAGACACTCCGCTTTATCGGGTATTCATTATAATTATACCGCGGGGATACAAAAAATATTCTTAAATTTTTTTACGTTTTTTTGATGTTTTTTATTTTTGCGAATACGACATAATATTGATGCCCCAATTAAATCTTGAATAATTTATGCGAAGAACAAGCTGTG
>JAFLUR010000168.1 GCA_022508725.1 Oscillospiraceae bacterium | reverse complement strand
TATATACACTTTTGCATAACATACATCCGACGCCGGAATATCAGCGTTCAAGTTTGTCAGCGCTATATCGTTCACGCCGCTTTTCAATGACGTATCAAGAATTTTCACTGCCGACAATTTTCCGTTGCCGTCAAAAATACTGCATATAGCCGTTGCGGTTATTTCTTCCGGAGAATATACGGAAAGATTTATATCTCCGCTGACCGAATTGTTTCCCCTTTTGAGCGAATTGCTTGTTATACCGACTATTATATCGTTATTGTTATCATCTTCTCCGCTGATTCCCTCAAAGGTTATCTTTCCGCCGCCAACCGCTGCTGTCAGATTATTTTGCACAGCGTTCGCAAGTTCGATTATCTCGACATTTATATCCGTGTTTGTATTTTCCAATGCCGCAAACTCGATTTCCGCAAGCTCGCCATCGCCGTTCATATTTGACGTTTTCATCCATGAAATACTTATATAGTCAAGTTCGTTTTCGTCCACGCTCGGATCTTCAAGATTTGACGTGAAATACTCGCTGTCGGCAAGTATATTCCCTTTATTTATCGAAACAGGCGTGAGTTTTTCATTATCAAAATATATCCTTACATTACCGAGAGCCATACCCGGATTATTTTCGATTTTCAACGATACCGCAACCGTACTTAAACCGGCTGCGGACGCGTCCTCAACAAATATCCTGCATTCGCCCTCTGCTGCTGCGGATAAAGAAAATACCGCAAATATCGATACCGCAAAGCATATCGTCAAAATAAATTTTTTCATACCGTGCCGCCTCCTTATTTTTTACCCAATTCCACCTGCCAATCGGCAAGATACCTGAACAAATGCTGTACGTCGTTCAATGTCGGCTCGGATGTTTCCACATTATCTCCGTCATCCGGATAAATGCTTACAGCCGCTTTTTTGCCCTGCGGAGTAAGCGTTACGTCAAATCCGGCAATATATTGTTTCAGTATCATTGAATCTTTCAAATCAACAACATCGTCGCAATTTACATCACCGATGGTATAGTCTGTAATATTCATTGTGCAGTCGTTCTTTTCAAAATTCACCGACTCATAATTCTGATTGGTAAGCGCGCTCGGAACTATTTCGATTATTGACTCTCCGTAATCCGCACTATCAAGCGTTTTGAAAATAACCGTCATAAGATCTCCGTCATTGTCTGTATTTTTGGAATCATTCGTCGCGCATACAAATCTGACAGAATTTTTCTCTTTGAAACTCTGACTGTCAAGCGGCGTTGTGACGCTCACATTATTGAATGTATCGCTTTTTGCATAAGAAACAGGATACACTTTTGTATTATCGTATTTAAGATCGAATTGGAATGTTGATATTCCGGGATTTGACGCAATTGAAATTGTAACCGGTATCTGCTTTCCCGCTTTTACCGTCGCGTCCTCCGCTTTAAGCTGCGCAGGAGTATCCGACGACAATACCGTTATATTACAATTTACAATTTTACCGTTTGCAGACGTCGCCGAAACGACCGCTTCTCCAACGCCGTGCGCGGTAACGTATCCGTCCTGCGAAACGGTCGCAATACTCTCGTCCGAAACCGACCATGTAACATTTTTGTATGTAGCGTTTGACGGCTTAATTACCGCTTTAAGCTGTATCGTCTTGCCCTCGATAATTTCAAGCGAGCTTTTATCAAGCTTTATGCTTGTGACCTCAACAACCGGTTTCGGCACCGTCACTGTGCAGAATGCAATAAATCTGCCGGACGCCGTATCGGATATTGCTTGAATCAAGGTCGTTCCGGGAGCTATTCCCGTTATTTTTCCGTCCTCCGAAACTGTGGCTATCGAATTATTATTCGACTTGAACATTATGCCTTTATCGGTAGCGTCAACAGGAGTTACAGCCGCCGTAAGCTGTTTTGTTTCATTTACATTAACAACCATCTGCTCCGCGTTAAGAGAAATACCCGTCACATATACCGTAGACTTTATAACCTTTACCTGACAAGACGCGCTGTAGCCGCCGTCAACGGTTGTAGCCGTTATTGTGACCGTACCCTCCGCAATACCCGTGACCGTACCGTTTTCAACAACCGCTATATCATTGTCGCTCGACGTCCATTTTATATCTTTGTTTGTGGTGTTTGACGGCTTTATTGTCGGCGACAAAATCAGCGTCTTGCCAATATTGACTTCAAAAGGATTTCCGAACGAGTCGGAGCTTAACTCGATTCCGGTCACAGGGATTTTTTGCGCCGCAACCGTTATATTGCATACGGCATAGCGTGAGCTGTCTCCGGCTGCCGTTGCATATATCTGAGCTGTTCCCTCCGATATGCCGGTCACAAGTCCGGTTTCCGACACGCCTGCAACGTTAGCGTTTGTCGAACGCCATGTAACGCTTTTATTCGTTGCGTTTACCGGAAGAACCGTTGCCGTCAATTTCAGCGTTTCACCGATAGTTATTCCTGCGTCGCTTTTATCAAGCGTCACGCCTGTTATGTTGACCGAATCGCCCGACGAGGGAGTGGGTGCGGGCGTGGACGTAGGCGCAGGTGAGGACGAGGATGAGTTACTCAATGCGATAAGATATGGATAACCATCGTTTATATCCGCGTCTGTTTTCCATACGTTGTCAAAGTCCCAACCGGTGTAGGTAGCCGCCATTTTCATTGCAAGCGTATACGTGGGACTTGCAAAGTCTGTATCGTAACAACCGGATGTTTGTCGGTTATAGTAACATGAAGATACATAACCTGAGTTGTAATATCCAAATCCATACTTATATGTTCCGCTTAATGCGGCAACAGAATAACAGTTTGTTATTTTTCCATTATAACTATTATTATACCTCGCATAAAAAACAAAACCATAAGCGTTTCCTTTTAAGGCGCTGACTTCGCCTTTAAAATAACAATTTGTTATTTTTCCGACACCCGAATAATTATTATACATTACAAATCCGACAGCACTACCTCCGGCACTGATTACATTACCGTCAAAATAACAGTTTTCAATAGTTCCACTATTATTAAAAACAAAACCGGCTGCAGCATACGTTCCACTAACCGATACAATACCTTGCACAAAACAGTTTTCTATTGTACCTACATTGGTATTAACTACTGCTACAGAATCTGTTACTCCGTTACTGCTTGTTATGAATCCGGCATTTTTAATTATACCGGAATTCTTTTTAACAAAACATTTTGAAAGTCCGTTTATAGTATGACCGTTTCCGTCAAACCTACCCTTAAGTTCCTCAATAGTGCTCCATGTTGTAAGTTCAATATCATTCACAAGCTTAAATGAAAATGTATTCAAATCATTTATCAAAATAAGCTGATCGGCATTTGAAATTAAAAACGGATCCTCCGCCGTTCCCGTTCCGCCGTCAAATATCTGTGTTTCCGCAAATAATTCTACCGATAATTCGGGATTTTCCGAATTGTCTGTTTCATCAGTCGGTTCGATTCCCAATGTTTCGATACCGGTTATGTACTCGTCCGCATACGTTTCCGAATTCTCCTCCGGAGCGGCAAAAGCCGCGTTTGTACACAGCAGAACCGCAGCGCATAACGCCGCCGATAATCTTTTTAATTTCATAATGTTTCCTCCAATCTTTTTATATAATAAAAATTTAAGAATAAGCATAATAAAGCAATTTAATCACGTCCTTCCATAAGAATATATTTGCCGAAAATATTATGGCAAAATTGAACCGATAATTAAATTCGACGGTTTTTTGTGTAAATAGTCTTAAACGTATATTTTGTATATCAGAGCAATTATATAAACTTCTTCGGCTATTGACGCTTAAACAGGTTAGATTTATTATCAATTCCGTTATTATCTGTTTGTGAGTTTTCCGATTCTTTTTCCAAACGCTGCTCCAGAGTCTTTTGATCTACTGTATTTCTGATATATTTCCATTTCGTATCACCTGTAATATTATCGCCGAGTCCATATTCTTTTTTGAATGCGTCAACAGCGTCCTCTCCGACATAATTTTTAAGCATAGCCTCTCCCTCAGCCTCACCCCATGGAGTTGTTTCGGTAACGGTATCCGGTAGCTTTAAGAGTTCTGCAACGCCGCTAAACTCCATACCATACATTTCCGCAATCTTTCCTGTCGGCATATTATAGAAAGCAGCGGATTCATACGTATCGCCGGTCATATCTTCCGGAAGCCGGTATTCTGCTTTAAATTCGTCAACACTCATACCGACGTCTCCGGCTATATCTTCAAGAGTGCGACCGCTTATATTGATATAGCCCATTTCGTTGTACTTATTTGAATTTGAGAATGTTTCCGGAATATTACTTTCCGTATCGATTTTTGTATTCTCTATCAACTCGGACGCATTATGTTTCTTATTTCTTATGTAATATACCGTAAATGCAACCGATACAACAATAAGCAAAATTATAACGGAATATACAGTTTTCGTAAAAATATCCGAATGCTTGTTTGAAGTCATTGTTGACCGGGAACCGGCGTAATTCCGGTACTCTTCTTTGCTTTCAACAGTTGACTTTTGTCCGCAATTTCCGCAAAATATTTCATTGATATTCATTTTTGTACCGCAATTTCCGCAGTATTTATATTGTGAATTACAATGATTTATTTTTTCGCCGCATTTATCGCAAAACAAAGCGTCGTCTCGTACCTTTTTTCCACATTGCGTACATATCATAAAATTCACTCCTACCATGTCGTATGTTATATATCATATCTGCATTCTTGATTGATTTACGGCAATGTCTATCCTATGCCTCAAATCCTCGGCGTCTGTTTGAAACTCTGTAGGCACAATATATTCTCCTGTGTAATGTCTTATAATCAATTCAGCGGTTGACCCATACCATACGGCAATTGATGCAGCAATTATTACGCAGATTATTACCATAAATACTTCGATGGATATAGCAATAACTATAGAGAAAATTACAGCTATTATCGCAAAAATAATATTTGGAATACTGTATTTTTTATTGACGTATATTCCGGTTATTGAATTATAAGGAATACTAATCGGTTCTTCATAACGTATATTTGAAAATCCTGCTGCCTCACCTTTTGTAAATGTAACTGTTTCATCAGAAAATTCGACATTTGTTTTAAAGACTTTATATGGAATTTTCAAGAAATATCTATGTGAAATATAAAATGTGCTTTCAACATTAACCTTCTTTATATTGCGATCCGTTTTTTGCTCCGGATTGTTATTTATTTGTGTTTCGTTTTCATCGTTGACAGGTTGATTAACGGTCGTATTTTAATTTTTGATTTTTGAACCGCA